>JAUYDD010000091.1 GCA_030704765.1 Nanobdellota archaeon
AGCTGAAATATGCAATGGAATAGATGATGATTGCGATGGGCAGATAGATGAGAACAATGGAAACTGCGGACAAGGGCAGATATGCACTAATGGACAATGCAAGAATATAAAATGTTATTCTAATTCTGATTGCGGTGTTAATGGATTTGTTGGAGAGGGTGTATGCCAGAACAATGATGTGTTCAAGAACTTTAAAACATATACATGCATAAATCCAGGCCAATCTAATAGCCAATGCACAGATTCTTTATTATTGCAATTATTTGCTGATTGCAGTGAAAGTTATTGTGAATTATATGGAAATGATTTTTGCAGAGGCAGTGATGTTTATTCATTAAAAAAATGCTATAATAAAGGCTGTTCAAATGGAAATTGTTATAATAATCCGTATGATCAAGAAGTATTTGTAAAACATTGTAATTTAGGTTGCTCTAATGGTTTATGCACACAAAGCAGTTGTATTGATAATGACCATGATAATTATGATACATGCAGTCCAGGGCAGCCTGGTGATGATGGAAAGCCAGTTGATTGCAATGACAATAATCCAAATATCCATCCTAATGCAGCTGAAATATGCAATGGAATAGATGATGATTGTGATGGGCAGATAGATGAGAACAATGGGAATTGCGGCCAGGGGCAGATATGCTCTAATGGACAATGCAAGAATATAAAATGTTATTCTAATTCTGATTGCAATGATTATAATCTTTATACTTTAGATAAATGCAATAATCCTGGACAAATAACAAGTTATTGCACTAATACTCCTATAAATTGTATTACAGAACAAGATTGCGGTTTAGATGGATTTACAGGAGATCTTTTCTGCCAAACAGGAGATGTTTTCCAGAACTTTATAGATTATACATGTAACAATCCAGGAACTATACAAAGCTCATGTTCAATAATTAGTTCTCCTAAATTAAAAACAGATTGTATTAATGGACAAATATGTTTTAATGGAGGTTGCATAACTGGATGCGCTGATAATGACCATGATAATTATGATACATGTAATCCAGGGCAGCCTGGTGATGATGGAAAGCCAAATGACTGCAATGACAATAATCCAAATATCCATCCTAATGCAGCTGAAATATGCAATGGAATAGATGATGATTGCGATGGGCAAATAGATGAGAACAATGGAAATTGCGCTAATAATCAGAAATGTGTCAATGGCCAATGCAGAAACATAATATGCTTTTTTGATAGTGATTGCGGTGCAGACGGATATATAGGTGATAAATTCTGTTCAGGTAATGATGTAAAAAGAAAATATAAAGATTTTACATGCAATAATCCTGGAAGTGTAGATTCTTCTTGTTCTGACAGCACTATTGATAAATTAATAGAGACTTGTGCAGAAAACAAGATATGTAAAAATGCTGTTTGTGTTAATAAAGAAATATGCAATGATGGAATAGATAATGATGGAGATGGTTTAATTGATGGATTAATAGAATTAAATCCAAATAATGGGGAAACAAAATCCTGGTTAAAAGACCCTTTAGGAATAAGGGATTTTGTAAATAATAAAGCATCTTTGTTTGGTTATTCTAGTTATCCTGATTCTGCATTAAGGCTTGACAGCATTACTGCAAACAAATTCTGCAATATAGAAGGATATTCTGTTGCTATCTCATATGATTGTGTAAGTAATTTTGATAATGGAAGATGCGGGTGGCATTCATGCCAGGATAATGGCATAACATTCTGGAATAGCGCTAAAAATAATTGGGATAACTTAAATGCATGCACTGCTGGAAACAGATGGTTAAGCTCTGTCACATGCAAGAATAAATTAGCGCAATGCAGTGATGGAATAGATAATGATGGTGATGGAAAAATAGACATGAATGATCCAGGATGCGCAAATCCAAATGACAATAGTGAAATACAGCATGACCCTGATTGCGCATAAAGTGCAAGATGCATAAAAAATACTTGTTAATATATATTGATATAACTATTTTTCTTAAGATATAATTTATAAATCATTTATCAAAATACTATTTCTTAAGCTAATAATATTTAAAAATGGTATAACTATAAAGTAATACATGAAAATTGTGTGCTACAGAAAAGTAATGACAAAAAAGATTGTACCTTTATTAGTAATAATCCTATTTTCAATGACTTATGTATTTGCTATCACAGCTAGTATGGGAAATGCAAGGATGGTCTTAAGAGCTAAAGTCGGAGATAATATAGAGAAATATATCTTAGTCAAGAACGTTAATAGCGAACAAATTCTTATTGAAATGGAAACCGACGGAGAACTTGCTGAAGATATTAAAATAAAAGAACCAAAATTCTATCTTGATGCTGGTGAAGAAATAAGAGCTAATTTCACAATCAAGGTAACAAAAGAAGGTACAACAGAATCTAAGATAAATGTCAAATTCTATTCAGAATCAGAACAAAAAGGTGTTGGTTTAAGTTCTACTATAATTGTAATAGCTAATAAAAGTGATGGCAGCCCTGTTGATGATGAAGGAGGAGACGATGGTGACGATTCTGGAGACACTGATGATACTTCAAAAACAAACTATCTTTTGATAGCATCTGTAATATCAACAATAGTTCTTTTGGTTGTATTCATCATAGTCTATGTATTATATGCAAACAAGATGAAAAGAGAAAGTGATAAAAAAGAGGGGATAAAAGAAGAAAAAACTAAACCAAAAAAGAGATTAATAAAATGAACAATAAATTATTTTTAACTTTATTTGTAATGCTTTTTTTAACTAGCAATGTTCTTGCTAAAGATGTAGCTTATGTTGTAAAGACATCTGCTAATCCTAATATTGAGATGGTGCTGATAGAACTTGGATATAGTTATGATGTAATAAAAGACAGTGATATACCTAATGCTGATTTCTCTAATTATGCTATGCTTCTAGTACAGGATGATGTAACAAACAAAAACAACCTTCCCTTGGCTACAACTAACTTATTGTTCCTTGACAAGAATATAGGCACAGCTGCATGGGGAACAAGAGCAGATATCTGGTTGACTAGTGTAATGAACTCAAAATTTGAGGTTCTTGGAACTCCTTTTACAACAGGATTCACAGAACCTGATTTTAAAGCATATACTGCTTCAAATTCTGTATATTATCTAAAAATAAAACCAGCTAATGTAAGAAATATAGCAGTTTCATTGCAGAGTGCAAGTTATGGGAAAGCTATTGTTGCGTATTCTGATGAAAACAATATAAGAAATGTATTTTTTGGATTTTATAAAATAGGTTCATGGACAGATGAGACAAGAAGACTTTTCAAGAACTCTTTATCATGGACTAGAATAGGTGTTGATTTTGACCAGGACGGATATTTTTCTGACCATGACTGTAATGACGATAATGCAGATGTCTGGGGGTTCATGAGAGGTTATGAAGACAGGGATCTTGATACTATAGGAAGATCACCTTTAATAGATGTCTGTTCAGGAGACACATTAGCTGATGGTTATTCTAATATAGCAGGAGATTGCAATGATGATAACCAATATTTATATCAATATATAAGAGGATATCGGGACATTGATAGAGATAGTTTTGGAGCAGGAAACCTTATAGATGTTTGTTCAGGAAACAGCATAACTGAAGGATATTCTTTAATAAATGGAGACTGCGATGATACAACAGCATTAAAATGGCATTATTTAAAAGGATATCAAGACAGTGACTCAGATTCTTTTGGAGCAGGAAATCTTGTTGATGTATGTTCTGGAACTACATTAGCTGAAGGTTATACAAATATAGATGGAGATTGTGATAATAATAACGCAAATGTAAATCCAGACAGTCAAGAAATTGTATATGATAGAATAGACAATGATTGTGATGGATCTGATCTTGCTGATTCTGATTCTGATGGATATTGCAAATTAGGTTATGTTATAATGGATAAAACTAATCAATGCAATAAAGAAACTGGAATTACCGGCAGTGACTGCAATGATAATGATATTAGTGTGAATCCAGAGATGGATAATTCATATGTCAATTGCAGGAATGATCCGCCTATTTTAACCTCATTAAATCTGATTGTTGTTAAAGAAGAAGAAGATGTTATTGTAACTGTCAATGCTATAGACCCTGAAGGTGACAGTGTTACTTATTCTATTGATGACCCAAGATTCATACAAAATCCTATCTCTAACAATGTCTTCACTTGGAGGACAGAATATGAAGATTATGGAGAATATATCTTTAATATAATAGCTAGTGATGGAAGATTAGAGAGTATGATTGATTTTGAAGTAAGTGTTGAGAACACTAACAGGGCTCCTATATGTGAAATAGTTCCAGATATAGCAGTAGAAGAAGATGAAACTTATGATCTTGATTTAAGTGAATTTTGCACAGATCCTGATTCAGATGAGCTTGGTTTTGATTTTTCATCTCTATCTCAATCTCATTTGATTATTGAAATGGATAATAATATAGCAACAATTAAAGGAGAGCAGGACTGGTCTGGGGGAGAGTGGATTGATTTTATTGCTAGTGATGGAGATAAAGAAGTAAGGACTAATAGAGTAATTGTGCAAGTTGGAGCTGTAAATGATCCTCCTGAATTTGACATGAATATAGATGATATTAGCTGGAATCAGGATATTAATCTTACAAATAGATTAAATTTAGCTGATTATTTTCATGATGTGGACAATAGTATTATCTATACAGTCTCTGGAAATGATCTGATTAATGTAATAATCAGGAGCGGAAAAGTATCATTCAATGTGTTGAAAGATTGGGTGGGTAGCGAGACAGTCATCTTCACAGCAAGTGATGGAGAAAATACAGTTGATTCAAATGAAGTCAATATGAATGTTTTATATGTAGATAAACCTCCGGTATTTGAAGAAAATGCTTGTGAAAAAAACATATTAGAAGAAAATGATTACACATGTGAAATTATAGCGAATGATCCTGAAAGTGAAGAAATCACACTTTCAGTCTTATCAGAAGACGACCTTGAATGCAGTTTTGACAGCAATATCCTTAACTATGTATCAAAAAAAGATATAGTTGGTAGTGCATCATGCATAATAAGAGCAAGTGATATATACAATAATACGAGAGATATGAGATTTGATGCTATTGTTGAAAATGTAAATGATGCTCCGATTATAAAAGATAATATACCTAAATTGAATTTTCTTAAACTATTGTCCAATGTCAGCCATAGGTTCATAATACTTGCTGAAGATATTGATAGTGATGAATTATCCTATGAATGGCAAGTAAATGGTGTTATGGAAGGAAATAGCACTAGTTTTTATCTTGAAAAAAGCAGAGGAGCATATAATGTAACAGCTAGTGTGTTTGATGGAGAATTTAGAGACAGTTATAGCTGGAATGTCTTTATTGGAAATGTCATTGATTTCAAATGCAGTGAATTGAATGGATATATATGCACTGAAGAACAGGTATGTTCTCAGGATTTTTATGGAGTCTATGATTCTCCAAGATGCTGCCCTACTGCATGCAGAAAGAGGCCTCCGCAGTTCTCAGGAGTGAAAACTACTACAGCAAATAAGACAGATAATATAAGAATAACCTTCATAAGTCCAACGAACCTGGATAAATACAATCTTGGAGAGAAAATACCTGCAAGAATAGAGATTGGAAACCTTATGGAATCTTCACTTGATATGAAAATAGAAAGCTATCTATATGACATTACAAAAGAAAGAGCAGTATTAAAGTCTGAAGAAAAAATAAAGCTTGATAAGTCAAGGATAATGACAATAGACCAAGAGTTCATCAGTGATTATGAATTGAATGAAGGACATGAATATGCAATATTTACAAGAGCCATAGGAGAAGATAAAGACAATCAAAAATATTACAACCAGAATTATATAGAGCTAGACCTTGAAAGAAGAGACCATCATATTATAATAAAAAATATAGAAATAATTCCTGAAAATGACATATTATGCGGAGATAATATTGATGTTAGGCTAGAATTATTCAATCTTGGATCAAATGATGAGAACACTTATCTGAAAATAGAAAACCCCATACTTAAAATAAATGAAAGATATGAAGAGATAAAGATAGAAAGATATGATGATGAAGACACTATAAATGAGCAATACATCTTGAAAATTCCTGAAGGAACAAAACCAGGAAACTATACTTTGAGATTCAGCCTTTCTTTCTGGAACGAGACTATTTATTCTGAAGAGAGTGTGAGTGTCGCTAGATGCGAAGAAGTAAAAAGTGAAGTCACATCTTTAGAGACAATAAAATTGACTAATCAAGAATCATTGTCTGTAATGCCTGTTGAAGACAATTCAAACAAAATAGCAATATTCTTATTATTGAACGGAATGACAATAATCTTATTAACTACTGCAGTTATTCTTGCTTTTATATACAAGAAGAAGAATGCAAAAATTGTGAAAAAAAAGAAACTTGGGAATAATAATTTTTTATATTTTTAATTTCATTTCTTAAATATAGTAAATGACAGAATAAATTGAGCAAAATTTATTTCCTTTCCCATAATTATACTGGTCTTTCAATAATGGCCTAGGCCTTTAATTCAACATTAAACTTCAATAATTCTTGCTTTAATGAATCTATGACTGTTAATTTATTCTCTTTTATCTTATCAATCCTTTTTTTAGATCTTGATTCTTCTTCATCAATTTCCTTTATCCTATTTTCCAGTTTTTTTATGTCTTGCACTAATGCATATATTTTATTTGTCTCTGGAAGATCTCGTTCCTCTTCAATCCTTATCGATTCTAATCTTTCTTTTGTCTCATTTGTTTTTTTAATTACTTCTTTGATGTCTAGTCCTGCTTCCTGCATGAGACGTATTAATTGCATAAGATTATCTTTATCTAAAAAAGTCCTGAAATTCTGTTTATGCTCATTTATTATGCTCATTTTTTTAGCTTCATAATGGAAAACATTAGCAAGTGTCTTGAAATCAATAATGCTCCTCAATACAATTATATCTCTATCCATGTTTGCTTTTTTCTCTTCTATTTTTTTCTTAAAATTCAGTTCGTCATAATATTTTTCTGAATTTTTTAACAGATTTAAATTATAGTTTCCTATATTTATCTCTTTTATAGAGCTTTCTTTTTCTTCATTTCCTTTTTTTATCTCGACTTTGATTTCATTTTCCAGATTTTCCTGATTTTTCAAATCTTTAATATATCTCTTTATTTTATTTATAATATCTATTGAATCTAAAAATGGCTTATTATCTTCTATTAATAGGTTAAGATTTTTAAAAAATAAAGATATAGCATCCTTAATAGAACCTAGTTCTTTTCCAATTAAAAAAGTGGCTTTTTCATAATTCAGGAAAGATTTTTTTTCAAAATCATTTATAAGCATGTTAATCCTTTCTAAGCTTTTTTCAGAATTGCCTTGCACTTCTTTTAATTTATCCATAAGTTTTGTTACATTAGAAATATATTTTTGCAAATTTTCTTTTACTATAAACTTAGCACGTTCATCAGCTTTCCTATCTTTTAAATCAATAGATTCTAAAACTTTAACCTTATTTTCCAGAGACTCAATAAAAATAACCAATCTTTGCTTTATTGTTTCATTGAATCTAGATTCTTTTTCTGTTAATTCAGATGATTTTCTATCAATGAATTCATCTAAGCTGGAAGAAGAAAGAGTTTCTTTAGCTTCTATTTTCTTCTTAAATATATCAAATATTCCCATAAATCAATTAAAATACGGATATTATTAAATTTTATTGTATTTATAAGCAAGGTTTGTTAAGGTATAATTATATTGTTAATGCATATTTATTTCGAGTTGTATCTATAATCAATAAAAATTTCATACGAATTAAGTTAACTGATACTCTTAATACCTCTAATTTAGAACCAAATCTGCCTTATATTTTTCTTGTTCTCTTAAGTCTTTCAATGTAGCATTACAGATCTCACAAAAACCAATTTCATTTATTGATTTAATCGGAATCTCCTTATCTAATCTCTCCCTATAAGTCATGACTATCATAACTTCATTTATTACACGATTGTTGTAAGGAGGTTTTTTCAAAACTATTTTACAATTCGGACAAGTACCTATCATAGAAATATACCTCCTTTGATAGTTAAGATATATGCATAGCTAAGTCTGACTAAAAAATTTTTTCTATACATTTTTTTATATTTCTGTTTGATATTCTTTTTCTCTTTGATTTTATTTATTATAATAGAGGACCCGGAATCAACGCCCTGGTGTTGGGTTAGTTGCATGCGAGCCCTCAAATTTAAACTAAATAACTCCTAGTTTTTCTGCTTCTTTCGAAAAATCTGAATGTTCAAAATCAAAATTGAAAAATTGGATAAATTCTTTTATAACAACCTTGTTTGCATTGATCTTCTTTAATTCTTTCAATACAAAAGTTGTGAAACAATAAGGGCATACAGCTGCTCTTTTGTTCTTGCATTTAATACAGATAGTATATTCTGTCAAGCGATTTCCAATCCGTTTAAGATATCTTTCTAAAGAGGGTATAATTTCTCCTCGGAGACTGGGATAAAGTGTCAGCCATGCATCTATTTCAGTAGTGAGACAAAAAGGGCATATGGGATTTGTGATTGCTATGCTGCAATCATCGCACAAAAATTGTGGTTCAAGAGCATTATAGTATTTTGTTAAGTTCATAGTAAGAGTTTGATTCAAGTCCTAAAAAAATAAGGAGCTTAAATCAGAAATCCTTTAAAGGAACAATCGGATTTAATAAATGTATAACTAATAAACCCCGTGTCAAAGGTAATGTTATGCCTGTCAAATCTGTTTAATCCCATGAATTATATAAGCATCCCTAGTTTATATATATTTTGGTCTTGAAATATAATGTTGATATTCTCGACGGAAAAAGTTATATGACTACAAAATCAAACAAGTCAGAGACGCCATTGCACCTCTATGGCTATGCAGGTTAACCTTATTTTTTTCTCTTAGGATTTTTTTCTTTAAGCTTATGGTTTATTGACCTATCTTTATTATTAAATTTTGAAACTATTTTTTCACTATTTCTTTTAAGTAATTCAGATATAGCAAAAAAAGTAAGGATTGCTCCTGCGATTGTTGAAAAGATTATAGCATAATCCTTTAATCTTGCAATTGAAGATATTTCTTTAACTGCATCAAGTTTGTTTTTTTGATAAGAATATTCTTCTTCAGCAATCCTTATACTAGCTCTTGCTTCTCCTGTTTTTTCTAATATTATATTTGATTCTGCCTGCCTGATATAGTTTCTTAATGAATCTAGATTCATTTTTGATACATCATAATTATCATCTTTTTTTTGATAATACAGATTCTCGAGTTCTGAGTATCTAGTTTTTATTCTAATAAGGTCATAAGAAAGATTAGCTAGCATATCTTTTTTTTCTTGTTCTTTTATTATCTCCTCTGATGAACTTACTAGAACATTGTAATAGAACTCATAATCAAGTATCCTTATTCTCATAGATATGTTCCCTTTTTCCCGGAAGTTTCCATGCACTATTATATAATCCTTATCATTGGGCAATATCGTGTCTATAGGCATTATATCATATGTTGAGAATCCTTTTCCTGTCACAATAGCTGTAAGATTGTTTATAGAATAATTATTCTTGTTTTCAACACGGATATTATAATATGCTTCTCCTAAATCAAAAGTTTTAGGAACAATTGTTATAATATTTACACCTTGTTCAAAAGGCATTATAGTTTTATTATTTGATTCATTTGTAATTGGATTAGTAATATTATTATCTATTGACTCTTGAGCTATAATTAAATTTACTCCCAAAATTACAAAAAACAATATCATCATCTCTTTTTTCATATATAAAATATAGTATTATAGATTAAAAATGTTGTTATGACTTGTTAATTTATAAACCTGGATATTTATGATATTTCAAGCATGTTAGTGAACATGCTTTTTGATAATTAAGATTAGTAAACTAATGTTTTATAAATCTTTAGCAAGATTTTTAATACCAATTTTGTTATGTCGGAAATTGAAAACCTCATCTTTTAAGATGAGGTAGTTTACCTGCATTCAATTTCCGAGCATCCTAAAAACAAGGGTCTATCACAAACCCACACCTTTAAGTGTGGGTGGCCCATTGTTTTTTTGATTTTAATTACACAAATGAAAGAGGGTTCTGATTAGGAGAAATATGATAGAACTTGAAGAAAGACTAGAGGAAAAATTCCATGAATATAGTTTAGTAGATGAGCAAAGAAAATCATTATTGTTATATCTTGGATTAGTCAAAAAAAAAGACGATGAAATCTGGGAGCATTCTGTACGAGTAGGATTGAAATGCGGTGATATTGCAGAATTTACGCATATAATTGAACCAAAGGGATTATTTTATCCTGGCCTATTACATGATGTTGGAAAAGCTATGGTTAATTCTGACTCATTGAAAAAAAAGACAGGTTTTGGACCTAAAGATATGAGGGAATTAAGAAAGCATGTGTTCTATGGTTATAATCTTCTTAAAGGCATACATGAATTTTCAGCAGAAGTCTTATTATTGCACCATTATTTTCAGGAAAATAGCAGGGGTTATCCTAAAAGACTGCCTAGAAGATTTCATGGATTTTCAAAAGGCACTAGAGCTTTAATTGTTTATTGCGGAAGATTATTGAGTATTGCTGATTTTCATGATGCAGCTAAGTACAGGAAGAATGACAAATTTACTCCTGGAATGACTTCTGGATTAGATCAGGATGGAGTAAAACAGGCATTATTGGAATTCAATCCTGACCAATCTTATTTAATTGAAGAACTTTACAATAAAGGGATATTTTGAAATCAAAAAAACAATGGGCCACCACACCCTAAAGGTTTTTTGCCACAGCTAAAAAATCGCCTGCTGGCGAGTGTGGTTTGATTGACCCTTGTTTTTAGGATGCTCCGAAATTGATAATAATATCTTTTGTTACGCTCCATAATAAATTATGGAGTTATCAATTTCGAACATATTAAAAATTAAATTTATAAATATTGTGTTAAACTAATTTAGATTGTTTTAATTTGTCTTTTTTCTTATTCTCTTTTTCTATATGTTTCAATTTTGCTCTTTCTTTCATGACTTTTATTTCTCTAGAATTTATCATTATGACTATTGTTAAACTGCAGTTATAAATGTATATATAGATGATTTATAAATTATTGATAAATTTAAAATTAAGAAATATCAAAAAAACAATGGGCCACCACACCCTAAAGGTTTTTTGCCACGGCAAAAAATCGCCTGCTGGCGAGTGTGGTTTGATTGGCCCTTGTTTTTAGGATGCTCAGAAATTAAAACAAACTAACATCC
>JAUYDD010000094.1 GCA_030704765.1 Nanobdellota archaeon
TTAGGATGCAAGAAAAAACTTTTATGGTTTTTTCTGCACAGAAAATTCATCTGAAAGAATTTTCTTGTGCTCGAGAATTGAAAACTGTAACATTTGCTACGGCCACATGATAAATCATGAGGTTTTCAATTCTCAACATAATAACGCAAATCTTATAAACTGGATTTTATATTTATAAATATGGTGAAAGAAGAGGATAATAAAAGCATTATAACTAATGAATCCTATGGACTTATGGAAGGCAATATCAGTTTAGTTCTTCATTCATACGATGCATTATTTTCAGATTTTGATCCAAGACATTACTCTGAAAGAGGGATTTCTGATGATTTTTTAATTGAATGTAAAAGAGCTGTAATAGACAGAAAAGGAATAGCTGAACTGAGATTATTGATTCCTGGTCAATTAAGAAAGCCACATGAAGAGAACAAGATAAAAAGAAGGCTTCTTGACCATTTCAGGAAACATTATCATATTGAACATCATAAAATAAAAAAAATGAAAAGAAAAGGGCTCTTGTGGTTTTTTCTTGGTTCAATCATTCTTGTTATAAGTACTTTCTTATATGAATATAGGCCAGAATTCAATAACCAGCTCTATAGGTTTTTATATGATTTTTTAACAATAGTCTCACAGCCCTCTGGTTGGTTCACTATCTGGGAAGGGTTAAGTTATATCCTTATTAAACCCTATGAGATAAATGCTGAATATGAATTTTATAAAAAAATGCATAAATCTAATATTTATTTTTTGAATTATTGAAATAAATTTTAGTATATGATTTATAAAAAATTATATACTAGTTTAAATTTGTTGTTTTTGCCAAAGTAAATTCGAGGTTCGGTAATATATGATGATTTTCAATAAAATATTGTTTCCTAAAGATTTATAAAACATTTAATATTTTATATGAAAAAGGGATATGAAAGCTTCTGCACTTGCATCAGGTTCATCTGGAAACTGTTTTTTTATTGAGGACAAAAGAGATTCAATATTAGTTGATGCTGGAATTTCTACAAAACAGATTATATTAAGATTAGGCCTAATAGGTAAAAATCCTGAAAACATCAAAGCTATTTTTATAACTCATGAACATTCTGACCATATAAGGGGAGCTGATTATTTAGCAAGAAAATTCAATATACCGATATTTGCAACAAAAAAGACTATTGAAAACTGCGATATTTGCTCTAATGAAGATCTGATAAATCCAATTAACAATAATGAAAGTGTTGACATTGGTAGAATGAGAATAGAAGCTTTTTCTAAATCCCATAGAGCATTTGACCCTGTCTCTTATAATATCTCAAATGGAAACAAGATATCAATAATAACTGATATTGGTTATGCATGCCCTAATGTAATATCTAATGTCAGTGATTCTGATATGCTATTTTTAGAGTCTAATCATGATGTTGATATACTTGAAAATGGGCATTATCCATATTTTTTGAAAAAATGGATAAAATCAGATATAGGGCATATATCAAATATAGATGCTGCTAATTGTGTATTAGAGAATGCTAGAAGCAGATTAAAGTATCTAGTACTATCACATTTAAGCGAAAACAACAATACACCGCAGGTTGCTCTAGATAGTTTTAGTGTATTAAGGAAAAGAAATAGGTTTAATCCGAGGATTTTTATCTCTGATAGATATTGCCCTACTGAATTATTTAATATCTGAGCAAAAAAGCTAACTCCAACATTTATCCAGAGCAAAAAAGAAAACTATATTGTTATGTCGAGAATTGAAAACCTCATGATTTATCATGTGGCCGTAGCAAATGTTACATTTTTCAATTTCTGAGCACAAAAAAATATTTTAGATTTTCTGTGCAGAAAATTCTTCTGAAAAATTTTGTGGCTCCGAAAACTTCTGAAAGTTTTCGTGCGCATCTTAAAAACAAGTGCCTGCAACAAACCACATCTTTTAAGACACTAAAAATCTTTCAGAGGATTTTTAGGGTGCTCAGAAATCTTTGATTTCTGAATGTGGGGAATTGTTTTTTTGATTTATGCATTTAACATTAGGTTATATAAAATATCTCATAAAGAAAAGCTTATATATTGATTTTTTTAGATTACTTATATCATAATGGAGCAGAAATGGTAATAGTTGACAGGAACAAATGCATAGGATGCGGAGCATGCTCTTCTATATGTGATAAAGTCTTTGAAATGAAAGAAGGAAAAGCGCAAGTCAAAAAAGGCCAGGAAAAGACAACACTTCCATGTGCAAAAGAAGCTGCTGAATCATGCCCAGTGGAAGCTATAAAATTATGATTCAATTCTTACATAAATCTAGAAAAAGCCAGGATTATAATTATGATTATTATCGCAATTATTAATAATAACACAAGCCAATAATAATTGAAACTTGTTGCCTTGACTTGGTTAGATGGTTGTATTTTTTGTACTTGCTCATCTATTTCACTATAATTAGAATAATATATATTTCCAGAAATAACAGGTAAAGGTTCTTTTATATCAACAATCAAAGGTGTTGTCTCATAGTTATTGTCATCAGCTTCAGGATTATAGTGGCCATTATCATCTTTATCATCACTGACACAAGCACCATCTTCGCAACTATCCTTGCATCTTTTTATAAACAGTGGTGTTTTCTTTTCTTCACACTTGCCTATCTTGCAGGAATAATCAAAGTTATCTTTATAGACATTGTCCCCTATACAATAACTAGATGATGAATAATCAGCTTTGCAATCATTGTCTGTAATACATTCAGCAATACAGTTTCCATTTAAGCATCTTATAGAGCAGCTCTCAAATAATTTATCTGTGGCATTGCTAGTGCAGGTGCTTGATATTGTTCCAGGATTATTGCATTTATAAGTTGTATATTTATCAAACACATTATTGTTCATGCAGAATTTCTGCCCTTTATACGAGTTTGTACCGCACTCACTATCATATGAGCATCTGACAGTCAGAAGTGTATGGTTACAATTGCTATTTACTGTTCCAGGATTTATGCATGTATCTATAGTGTTCAGATTATTATCATTGCATTGAAGGTCATTCTTACAGATGATGTTTACACAGGAGTTTTGGGCACATATCTGGTTCTGTGAGCATTCACTATCTGTTGTGCATTGAGGTTTGCATAATCCATTAGAACAGCCGAAATTGCAATCTGCTATTTTACTGTCTTCTGTCTGCCTAATGCAAGAACTTTGCTGTGTAGCAGGATAATTACAAGTATTTATCTGGTATCTATCATAAGAATCTCCATCCTTGCAGAACAATTGCCCTAAATAAGAATCTGTGCCGCAATCAGAATTCTTGCTGCATGCCACTTGTATGCATTGCCCATCTGTGCATATCTGACCAGTATTGCAATCAGAATCTTTTAAACATTCAGATATGCAAGCTCCATTACTGCATCCTTTTGAACATTGTTTCACTAATGTTTCTTGTTCATTTGGTTTAGAAAAACACCTTCCATTAGAGCATCCATTATCATAACATGTTCTAAAATGATAAACACTGTTTCCTTTGCAATAATTTGCTTGATAACTGTCGCAATAATCTTCTTTGCAATCTATCAAGAATGTAGGAATAGTTGTTATCTTGCATGAACTTTGGGGTGCTCCTGGATTCAAGCATTTTGATTCCTGAAAGTTCTTAAATATATCGTCATTAGAACAAGATTCATTTCCTATAAATCCAGTAAGGCCGCAATCATTATCTATAGCACATTTTATAGCTGTATTTAAACAATAGCTTTGAGGTGTTCCTGGATTCTTGCATTCGTCATAAGTATATAAGTTACTGTCATCGCAATCACCATTATTATCACAAACGCTATTTTCACAAACTCCATTAGAACAGCCATAATTACAGTCTTCAATCAATTTTGGAGTTGTTGTGGATGAACATCTAGATTGCGCGCTGCCCGGGCTTGTACATATAAATTCTACGTAATCCTGATAGGCATTCCCATTCTGGCAATATTTGTTTCCAGTATAAGAATCTTTTCCGCAACCTGCATTTGTATAACAAGCTACTTTATATTCACTGTCATCATTGGTATTATCACAATCAGAATCATGCTGTCTTTCATCATTATCATTCAAGCTATTGCATCCAAGATCATTCATATCTATTAATCCATCGTTATCATTATCAACACCATCGCTGCATTGAGGTATTTTTGTTATGCATGTGAGTTTCAATGCCCATCTTGTAGAAAATTTAGGGTCTCCATTTTTCCATGCGAATGTTGAGCCAGTCCAATACCAAAGGCAATCATCTCCAGGGCTGAACCAATTGCATCTTCCACCATCAGCAGGATAAAGGCTATCCCATGTATAAGGAGTTTTATATCCAGCAAGATTGCATATCTTAGTCATTGTTGGATCAATTTGGTTTAATTGTAATTGAGAGCAGCTACCAGTATGCCAAGGAGCATCTTTTGATAATAGCATAACATTTCCTCTTCCACCTAAAGGGCAGGTGCCGATACTTGGATATTTAGATTTTACAAAATTATATAATGTAGCAGGATCGACTGAATTAGATGCAGCAAAAGTCTCTTGATTATTAGGGTCTAACACTGTCAAAGCATCTATTTTTCCATCGCCATCATTGTCTATTCCATCATTGCATTGAGAAGCAGAGATTATTCCAATAGAAAATGTCATCAATAATACTAAAATAAATCCTATTTTCTTTGAGTTCAATGCACTTTTTTTAAGGGCCATATGTGATATTCCTATCACCCCTGTTTTTATAAGAACTGTATTTTCAAAAATCATCAAAACCTTCAGTTTTACTCTTTAGTGGTTTTGGTAAGTTAGAGTAAAAAAGCTATTTATTTGATTATTCATCATAAATTTAAAGTTAGCTTTTTTGCTCAAATCTATTAATAAAACAGCTTTTTAAACACAACTATAATATAAAATATAGTTATAATTATATATTACATTATATAATATTTTTTTGATTGCTGACTAGTAATAAAAAATATCTATTTTCAATGATTAATCAGGTGTTATAGTAAACGCATTATCTTTTCGTATGCGTTTCCTAAATATCCAACGAATAAATTTTTACGAAAATTTAATTCGTTGTATATATCAAAAAAACAATGGGCCACCACACCCTAAAGGTTTTTTGCCACAGCTAAAAAATCGCCTGCTGGCGAGTGTGGTTTGATTGGCCCTTGTTTTTAGGATACAAGAAAAAACTTTTATGGTTTTTTCTGCACAGAAAATTGCATAAAACAATTTTCTTGTGCTCGAGAATTGAAAACTGTAACATTTGCTACGACCACATGATAAATCATGAGGTTTTCAATTCTCGACATAAGCATGTGGAATTCGGACATTTAAAAATCTTTAAATACTTATTTTTTCATATATAATAATGAAAAAGATTATAGTAACAATGCTCGTTATTATAATTATAGCAGGAGTCATAGCTAGTCTTTATTTTTATAATACAAAAACAGCAGCAAAAATGGTAAAAGAATCAAACAATCCGCAAGTCCTGATAAAAACATCTTTAGGAGATATAACTCTGGAATTATATCCAGATAAAGCTCCAATAACAGTAGAAAATTTCTTAAGTTATGTGAATGAAAAAAGTTATGACAATACAGTCTTTCATAGGGTCATTGATGGTTTCATGATACAAGGAGGGGGATTTACAGAAGATGGAAAACAAAAACCGGCAAAACCTCCAATAAAACTTGAATCTGATAATGGATTAAAAAATACAATAGGCACAGTTGCAATGGCAAGGACAACAGTTCCTGATTCAGCAACTAACCAATTCTTCATAAATACAAATGACAATTATTTCTTGAACAATGGATTCAAGGATGAAGGATATGCAGTGTTTGGAAAAGTGACAGATGGCATGGATATAGTTAAAAATATAGAAAAAGTCAAGACATTGCAGAAGAATGGCATGACAGACTGGCCTGAATCTAATGTCATAATAAAAAGCATAAGGGTTGTTGAATGAATTTCTAATACAGGAAAAAGTAATACAGTTCATAGGAGTTTTGGTGAGATAGAGTGAAAACAAACATACAATTCAATCTAAAAACTTCAATTCATAAGAATTGAATGTATCAAAGATTTTAATCCTTGAGGATGGAGTTTTTACCCTATGTAATTATTTAATATAATTCCAACACCTAAAACAAAATCATCAAAAACAATATCTTTCTTGTCAAAAAGTTTAGAGCTGCCTTCATTTACAGGAAGTTTAGATAGTTTCATTAATTCTTTATCTTCAAGTACAGCTTCATATAGATAAATATGTATGTATATATCGTCCTTGATATATTTATAATCCCTAAGATATTTTATCTTATTTTTTATTATTTCATATGCTTCTATACCAAGCTCTTCTGATAATTCTCTATTTATGGCATTATCTGGACTTTCCTCTTTCTCAATCTTACCGCCAAAAGTAGCAGGCTTGTTTCTGTACTTTATTCTAGGATAAGTTTCATCTTTTATTTGAAAAAAGAACTTATCTTTTTTTGCATTAGTGATTAATACAGCTACAGCATCTAGTGTTTCCATTCAAATAGGAAAAGTTATTAATAAATAAATCTTTGCTAGATTGAATAATTTTTTAGATTTGTACTTAAATTAGTTATTGATGGGCAATCGGTGTCCTTCATTTTATTTCTTAACTCTGTAGAATCTACTTGTTCTATTCCATAAAAAGTTCTATAAGCGAAAGTTATTAAGAGAGCATAATCAAGATGTAACTTTATTACATCTTCATATTTCAAAGTTTTTATTAATACAAAATCATCAAGTCTTATAGAATAAATTACCTTTAACTCATCTTCACTTATTTTTAATTCTTCAATTAAATTTTTTACAGAGTCATCTATTAATCTTTTTTGTATACTCTCTTTCTTTTTTCCTTTCCTTGTTCTTTTGGGTGTTTTCTTTTTTTGTTGCTCCTTTTCTTTAGCTATAAAATATATTCTATCTATATTACGTTCAATTTCTTGGTAGGGTATAGAATATTCTATTCCATCTTTAACTATAACTTTTTTCTCTCTGAGTTCTAAAAGTGGAGCAGATAGGGAAGTTTGAGGGATATTAAGGGAATCTCCTATTTCGCTTATTGAAGCAGAATTTTTTTGAGCCATACTTAATTCTTTTTGAAAATGTCTACCTATTAAAAACAAAAGCACCTTATCTTTACTGGTTATGTTTATAGCAGGGTCTATTAACTGTTAAGTAAACCTTAAATCTTAACATAAAGATTAGCAGGATAATCTTTTACTCCTCGATGAAATCTTTCTTCATTAAACCACTTCATCCATTTTGCTATTTGCTCTCCATTTAATAATTTATGAAATATTACTATAAGATTGATTAATTCTTCTCCAATATTTCTGTTTGTTCTCTCAACTTTGCCTTTATCTTGAGGATAATATGGATGAGCAAAGATTGCTTTAATTCCTTGCTCTTTGCACCAAATTGCCCAACTATCTTTGAAAGGATTATTATCTTACTATTGGCCAACCTTAACAACCAATCTGTTTCCACATATCAGGAATATCAGAAAGAATCAGCTATTGTAAATCGTGTTATAGATGGAGATACAATAGAAACAGATAATGGGACAATTCGTTTACTTGGGATCAACAATAAAGAAGTGTAGGTTAATATCAAAAAAACAATGGGCCACCACACCCTAAAGGTTTTTTGCCACGGCAAAAAATCGCCTGCTGGCGAGTGTGGTTTGATTGGCTCTTGTTTTTAGGATGCTCAGAAATTAAAACAAACTAACATCCACATCTTAAAAGATGTGGTTTAATTTCTGACATAAAAAATAAACACGCTATTTACTTAAACAACTCTTTAGGCAGTTTAAACTCCTTATCTGAAAAAACTATATCTTCACACTGAGAAATTGCCTTTTTGCAGATGTTAGTCATATATTCGTATTTGTTTTCAACTTCCCTGCTCTTTATGGAAGAGCCATATCTTGCTTTTTCTCTTTCGTCAACATCTGACATTTCTTCTTTTTCTTTGTAAACAGTTATCCTATCAATAAACTCTCCATCATATTCAATCAAGCCATTATCTTTTACATATCTTAAAAAGGAAGCTGTACATCTTTGGCTTCTGCTCTCAATTCCAAATTTAGATAAAATAGCTAGAGCACAATAATAAAGAGTGTAAAACCATTCCTCAGGAATCTTATAATCAAATCCCTTTTCTTCACACAAGTCACAAAACTCTAAGTTTTTCTTTGCCTTGTTGAGATAATCTTCTGCTTTCTTGTTGTCTGGCATGGCAATAAGCAAACCTTTATGCTTTTTGCCTTTCTTTTCATCTTTTATTGCACTTTCAAAACAATCTTTTACTTCTTTTTTCATTTGATTATCTTTTTTACAAATTTAATAAACTTCTCCTGCCCAAATAAGACTATACCTTTTTTTACAGCATCAATAAATGCTTTATTTGGTTTCTTTAATTCAGCTTTAAATTCTTCATTTGTTAAATCAATTACATGAATCTTCTTTGTTTGTGTTTTCTGAATTCTTAAAGTTGAATAATCTATTTGCTTAAAGCTGCTCTTGCTGGAAACAATAGCTAAAATATCAATATCATTTGCTTCTTTTGGCGAGTGAATTATACTTCCATAAATTATAAGAAAGTCCAGTTTATCTTCAAGTTCTGCAAAATTGCTTCTCCATCTCTGGTTTTTTAGAGCATCCTCAGTTAAAGCAAGAGATAGAGTTTTTTCAACAAGAGGATTTTCCCAGTTTAAGCTTAATCTGTAAGTGCTAGTTTTTCCTGTCCCAATCTGAGAAAGAACAACAAGCTTATCTTTCTCTAATTTCTTAAGAACCTTCCACATTCCTACCCTACTCATTTCTGTTTCTTTTGCTAAAGAAGTTATAGTCGGTTTTATTGCAAGATCTTTTAAAAGGATTTTCAAGATTTTTGCAGTTGTTTTATTCTCAGCCATTTTCGCTGTTTTTGTTTAGTTAATAGTTATTAACTTGGAGTTAATAGAAGTAATTAAATCTTTCGTTTTAGGAATAAACAATAAAAGTGTATAAAAATAATAAGTGCAAAAGTAATTAATTAGACTATTAAATAAAATAGTAAGGTGATAACCTCAGACTAATTCTGAGAAAGATATTAAATGAAAAAAATAAAATTTATTGCGATAAGAAGAAGATTTTTATTTCCTGATAATTGTCATTTTTTTGATATAGGAGAAAATAAAGATACAATCCAAGGAATTGATAGTTTTTTAAAAACAAAATTTAAAAATATTTATCCTAGATTAGATAAAAAATTCTTAACTTCTCAAAGAAAAAGAGATAGAGGATCTAGTTATGGATTCAGTTTACAATATGAGGATGGAATTAAAAATTATTTTATAATAACTTATCCTCATTTAGATCCTAATCATTCTGAAAAATACTGGATGGTTAGAGGGCATGAAGAAGGACATGCTCTTATTTTCTTTGGTTTAGAAAATATAATTGAAGAAATAGCAGGAGGCAAAGTTGATTTTTCAAATCCTGAAAGAGTAGCAAACCTAATGGGATTTCATGCAGTAATAATCAGAGGTCTTGACCATCTTTTTTCAGAAAGAGAAAAGACATATTATAGAATAGCTTTAATAAAATAATAATTATAAGTCCTTAATTATTTAAATAAGCCCTATTTATATTTCTTATGAAAAAAACAATAAAAATTAATACAAAAGGAAATACAGACATAATCAATATCACAGAAAAAGTAAATGATATCTTGAATAAATCAAAAATAAAATCAGGAATAATCAATTTATTTGTCAAAGGTTCAACCCTTGCATTAACAACTATAGAATATGAACCTGGTCTAATAAAAGACTTAAAAGAAGCTTTTGAACATATTGCTCCTGAAAATAAAGATTATTACCATAATTTAAAATGGGGAGATGGAAATGGCTTCTCTCATATCAGAGCATCATTATTAAGACCTGATTTAACAATCCCTTTTGAAAACAATAAATTATTGCTTGGAATCTGGCAACAGATTGTTTTAATTGATTTTGATAATAGACCGCGAGAAAGAGAAATTATTATCAAAAAAATTTCCTGAAAAATCGCCTACTCCATCCTGAAGGATGGAGTTTGATCGGCGATTTTTCTGATTCGGAAATTTTTAGGATGCTCGGAAATTGAATGCAAGTAAACTACCTCATCTTAAAAGATGAGGTTTT
>JAUYDD010000095.1 GCA_030704765.1 Nanobdellota archaeon
GAAAAATCGCCTACTCCATCCTGAAGGATGGAGTTTGATCGGCGATTTTTCTGATTCGGAAATTTTTAGGATGCTCGGAAATTGAATGCAAGTAAACTACCTCATCTTAAAAGATGAGGTTTTCAATTTCCGACATAACAAAGTTTAAGTTCTACGAAATAATACTGATATTATTGCTGCTAAAATAGATATCCCTGAAGGGTTAGAAGGTTATGTTAGAATTAGAAATGGGGAAGTCTTTGTAGATTGGAGGGGGTTAGGCAATCTGAAAAAAAAGTTTATTATGGAGATATTGATCTAGAAACTTTTCAGTCAAGATTTGATAAGGTTTTAAAATATCTTTTAGACCAAGGAGTATTAACTTTTAGTAGAAATGATTCTTGGAGAATTGTTGCTGTTGGAGGTGATTTTGGACCAAAAACATCCTATGGACAAGATTGTATGAATTTTAGAAGAGAAGAAGATGCTAAAGAATACTTAGAAGCATTCCATGCAGATACTAGATTTGGAGTTAGTATTGAAAAATTAATTTAAAAATTTCCAGCTCCAATCGACTGTCTTTCTATATTTCCGCATTTCAGACATCTATAAAGATATATGTTTGATTCATTTGTTGAATTTTCTCCTAAGTCCATGACTTCAGCTTTATCATGACTACATTTTTTGCATATGTGATCAAAACCTTCTATATTATCTTGATTTGATATAACACCCCCTGCCCTTATTGTGGATTTTTTCTCTTTATCTACTGAAGACAGATCTATACCACTTGTTCTTTTAAAACCACAAGAACAATAACCTATTGTCTTTCCATTCTCTTCTTTCAGCTTTAATAATGACTTGCAAACAGGACAAAATTCTAAAACCATAATAACTTTTTATGATTTTTCATTTATAAACTATTTCTTTTTATGTTGAGAATTGAAAACCTCATGATTTATCATGTGGCCGTAGCAAATGTTACAGTTTTCAATTCTCGAGCACAAGAAAATTCTTTCAGATGAATTTTCTGTGCAGAAAAAACCATAAAAGTTTTTTCTTGCATCCTAA
>JAUYDD010000097.1 GCA_030704765.1 Nanobdellota archaeon
TTAGGATGCAAGAAAAAACTTTTATGGTTTTTTCTGCACAGAAAATTCATCTGAAAGAATTTTCTTGTGCTCGAGAATTGAAAACTGTAACATTTGCTACGACCACATGATAAATCATGAGGTTTTCAATTCTCGACATAAGAACTACTAATTACTTGAATATCTAATTAACTACAATTTCTACAAATATTTATGTTATGAAAAATATAAGAAAAAAATAAAATTATTTTTCAAATTTGCTCATTTGAGGTTCTAAAGAAGCAAATGGAAACGGTCTTTTGTTTGTTACAAAAGTCATATATCTAAAAAAGATATATATTTGGGTGTTCCATATCTCAGAGAACAATGCTATACTTTTTATTCTTTTTCCAGCTATCAGTGCAATAAGAAATTGCAAGACAACAAGAACAACTATCAAGGACTTCCATACAATAAGTATGATACCTGATATTATCAGTACAACAATTCTCATCAAAGCTTCTTTTCTTTCCCTCTTTTTTCTCCAGTCAGCCATAAAAAATATAGTATTTTATTATTTATAAACCTATTGATTATATTGAAAAATAGAGTTTATTTGATATATTTCCAATAACTCTTTTTTTCTATAAGTTCTTTTAATGGTTTCCAGTTTTCTTCTAATGTAGGAATCAATTCTTGGTATATCACTCCTATTGGAATTTTACCTTGCTTTGAATTATAATTCCATTCATCAGAATATGATTCTGCTTTTTTCTTGTCCTTGTTATCAGGAATCTTATAAGCTAGTTTGTTCCTGAAGTTCATTTCTGTATTGAATATCAAACAGTCCTGGATTATTTCTACAAAAGCAAATCCTTTATGTTTTATTGCTTTTTCAATTATCTCACTAGTATGGTTAATGTCTCTTGCATCGCATCTTGCAACAAACGTAGCTCCTGATGCTAGAACAAGCTTTAAAGGATTAAGAGGTCTATTTACTTCACCATAAGGCTCTACTTTACTCTTATATCCTTGCTGAGTTGTTGCAGTTGGTTGTCCTGCAGTTAAGGAAAAACTCTGGTTGTCATGGACAATCAAGGTCATATCAGAATTATATCTGCAAGTGTGTATTAAGTGCTCTATACCTTCATTATATAGCCCTCCATCTCCTACAAAACTCAAAACATGAAGATTTGGATTTCCAAATTTTATTCCAACACCTGTTGGTAAGCTTCTTCCATGAAGACCATAGAATCCTGACAAGTTTATATAGTCAAATATTTTAGAATTGCATCCAATATCAGTTGTTATTGCAAAATCTTCTTGCTTGCAAAACCCTTCTTTTATAAGTTTTCCTATTGCATTTTTTACACTTGCAAGTATCATGAAATTCGCACATCCTGGACACCAAGTTATTTCATAACTTGTTCCAATCACAGGTTCTTTTTTTTCTTTTGCTGGCATTTTTATTTTTTATTTTTTTAATTAATCTAACAATGAAACATGATAGAACATACCAATATGATAATATTAATACAAAACTGATTATAAATAATACAGGTTGATAACTATCGATGATATATTTATAATTTCTTATAAATAGATGAAGTAGAGGGAAAAAATCTAAATAAAAAATACTTAATATATTCCCATCTCTAATAAGACTTTGATTATATGCATATGGAACTAAGAATACAAATAAGAAAGTTGCTATCTTACCATTGGTCGGTTTAAAAAATTTTTTTATAGTCATTTTATCTTTAAAATTTTCAAAAACCTTTATGTTTTTGAATAAGACAGAAAATCATTTGATTTTCTGTATCTCCTCTTTTAATTTATCACTGGAAAAAGGTCTGCCATCAAATTTTAGTAATCTATTCTCTATTTTTATACCTGTTTTTTCCCTTATTAATCTTCCAAGCTGTCCTGTTACATTATTTTCTATTAAAATTACTTTTTTTGCTTTTTTTATCTCTTCTCTAATCTTATTTGATAATGGTTTCATATATATTACTTGTAAAAATTTATAGTCCAAGCCTTCTATAGAGTCTAAGATTACTGTCTTGTTTGAACCCCAGCTTATTATTAAGTTTTTTGAATCAATTTTTCCATGAATCTTTATCATCTCAAATTTTTTTTCACATTCATTCTTCATGTCATTATATTTTTTTATTCTATTTATCGCTGCATTTTTAGCTATTTCAGGATATTCAGTAGTATTTCCATTTTTATCATGTTCATAAGAACTAGCTTTAACAATTGTTTCACCAGGAATCTTTCTTTTGATTTCTATTGGAATGATTTTATTCGGTTTCCTATCAAAAGAGAACTCTGATTCAGCAAGGTGCTTATCAGAAAGTATTATTGAAGCAGTACCATATTTTTCAGATAAGTAAAAAGCTTCATTTGTTTTTTCAATGCATTCAATAGGATCTCCAGGAGCAATAACTACTCTTGGAAATTCTCCATGCCCTCCTCTTAAAGCTACATCAAGATCAGACTGGCAAGAAAATGTAGGAATACCAGTTCCAGGCCCTGGCCTTGATGCTAAGTATATAACTAAAGGTATTTCAGACATACCTTGCATTGATAATGCTTCTGTCATAAGGTCAAATCCTCCTCCTGATGTACCAATCATGACTTTTGCTCCTGCAAAACTAGCACCTAATGCATGATTTATAACAGCAATCTCATTTTCTGATAAAAAAACCATATGTTTTCCTTCTGTCTCCCTTGTTCCGAGCTCTTGCAATACACCTGTTGCAGGAGTCATAGGATAACCAAAATAAATATTTATTCCAGAATTTATAGCTCCTTGGCTAATCGCACTACTTCCAGTCATTATATCAATCTTATTATGGGCTAATTCTTTTAGATTATATTTTGTCTCTTTGCTATTATATCCATTTTCAGCAGCTTGAACAGTCTCTTTATTATCTTTCCCAAACTCTTTGATTATCTCAGATACTAGATTCTCTTTTGGAATTCCTAAACTCTTAATAAGCGCACCTGCTTGAGCAATATTAGCATTTCTTCCTATATCGCAGTATTCAGTGCAACCTATTATAAATCCATTATTTTTTAAGTCATTCTTATGTATATCAATAGTCTTATCATCAAGTGCAATTATACAATCTATTTTTGATTCAATGCTTCCGATTTGTTTGTCAGAAAATGATAATATATTAAAATTATGGCCTCCCCTGATTAAAGAAGGATATTCTCTATAATTAAAAATGAAATATCCATATTTTGTCATGATACTGGATATTATTTGAGACACTTTATTTATTCCCTGTCCTGCTTTTCCACCAATCAAGATATTAAGTCGCATTTACTTGTATTTCCTCTTTAATATAAAAAACTAAAAAAACCTTTTATTTAAAGCTTTGGTAATTGTTCAACTTGCTAACCTAACATTTCACTCGATTCAATTTCTCAGCGCGAATTAACATTGTTCAATCTTATCTCACACTTGCATTTCTTGAATACAATATAGATACTTAAATGCAAATGCTCGCCTCCTCCTGCTCGAAGATTTCGCTGATTACATTAATTATCAATATTACTCTATATTAATAGATGGGGAGGGTAATCGTTAATAAGTTTGGTTTAACTAACATTAATATAGTTTAATATTTTATAGGTTTTACAATATTTTTTAGATAGTTTTATTATATCAAATAACTTTAATAATTGTAGTTATTTGATTATTAGGAAATAACATTATAAATATCAAAAAAACAATGGGCCACCACACCCTAAAGGTTTTTTGCCACAGCTAAAAAATCGCCTGCTGGCGAGTGTGGTTTGATGGCCCTTGTTTTTAGGATGCGCACGAAAACTTTCAGAAGTTTTCGGCGCCACAAAATTTTCAGAAAAATTTTGATGGCATGAAAATTCTTTCAGAAGAATTTTCTGCACAGAAAATTGCATAAAACAATTTTCTTGTGCTCAGAAATTAAAACAAACTAACATCCACATCTTAAAAGATGTGGTTTAATTTCTGACATTAAAAAAATTACGAAAATTAATGTTATTTCCTATCAAAAAAATTTCCTGAAAAATCGCCTACTCCATCCTGAAGGATGGAGTTTGATCGGCGATTTTTCTGATTCGGAAATTTTTTGGATGATCCAAAATCAAAACCACCAAAAATAACCACATCATAAATGATGTGGTTTT
>JAUYDD010000239.1 GCA_030704765.1 Nanobdellota archaeon
ATGTCCAAAATGCTCTTCTCATACCTATCTATTTTAATGGATAGAAAGAGAAGGCATTTTGGAGCACACTAAAAAACTTTCAGAAGTTTTTTGGGTGCGCTCAGAAATTTATTAAAAAATTTCTGACGTGCTCAAGAACCAGATATGCCATGGAATTTATTCCCATGGTTCTTGACATTTTATAAATGATTCAAATCTTTTTGATGCAACTCTAATGAGAATTCACTTTATTGGAGAAACCATTAAATTAATTCCTTTCTCTGTTAAAAAGAACTACAAAAAGATCAGATGGAGAAAATTTGCAAGACTTCGTAATATTATTGGACACAGATATTCAAATGTAAATAAGAACATAATTTGGGATGTTATAAAAGCTCTTTCTGAATTAAAAGTTCAAGTTAAAGAGATTCTAGGCAATGAAGATAAAAGTGTTAATGTAAACAAATAGAACAAAAAGGTAACATTTTGTAATAAGTCACCTCATTCTCGCTGAAAGCAAGTAGGTTTTAAGGATTTTACACTGATTCTAAGTCCTTAATTTATATATGGACCTACGCAGAATCGAACTGGTGAATACTCGGTGTAAATGATAATATCCTAAAGGATATACTTTCATGCCTACCTAAAAATCTCCATATTTTAAATGAAATTCAACTTTCATTTCTTCTGCTAAATATGTTATTTGGATTGTATAATCAAAATGTTATTATAATAATCTTTAAAAAGATCTTAAAATAGGTTTTACAATGAAAACATTCAGCCCAAAGAAATATATTCCAATTGATTATCGGACCTGGGTTTTAGGAAATGAAGCGAGAAATGGAGTTAATATAAAAAGATTGGGGGTTTTAACACCAAAAGAATTAGAACTTTGGAACAATTCTGTTCATTATCAGGACCAAAGAAATGATCCTGGACATGGAGAAATATCGACTTTTTTTGGAATAAGACTTCTTGATTATTTGCCCGGAATAAGGGAGGTTGTTATTCCAAGTATAATCTTTCATGATACTGGATGGCATGGGAATGATCCTGATGCATGGAAAAGATTAGTAGAATCAAATAAAGGTAATCTAAAAGTCTTAGATTCTGAAGAATTGAGAAGACCGCATCAAAACCGAGGAATTATGGTTGCTGGAAGAGGTTTTAAGAAAGTAGGCTACCCTCCTGAAGAATATCATTTTGAAATTGCAGATATAATTGGAGACCATGACACAAGAAAACTTCCAACAACTGATAGTGGAAGAATCATGAGAATTGCAGATTTGTTATGGAGAGTTACATATCCTCATGCACAAACATATATGACAAATTGGAGTCCTGAAGATATTTTTAAAAGAGTGAAAGAAACCTGTATGGAAAGAGAAAAAACTCATTTGGGAGAGGTTGGATTAGGAATCGGAAGAATAGAATTTGCAAATACAATGTTTTTTAAATTTGGAGAAGAAGCAGAAAGAGTTCTCTTGCTAGAGTATAAAGAGGAATTAGAAAGAATTGTTCTTTTTACAAGGTCGGTCTAAAA
>JAUYDD010000045.1 GCA_030704765.1 Nanobdellota archaeon
AAAATTCTTCTGAAAGAATTTTCATGCATCCTAAAAACAAGGGCCAATCAAACCACACTCGCCAGCAGGCGATTTTTTAGCTGTGGCAAAAAACCTTTAGGGTGTGGTGGCCCATTGTTTTTTTGATATTATGATTTAATAATCATATGAAATATTGTTCATACTAGTATATAAATCTTACGAATTATTATGTCGGAAAATAAACCTCATGATTCATCATGTGGTCGTAGCAAATGTTACAGTTTTCAATTCTCGAGCACATTCAAAATTTCTGAAAAATTTTGAAGTCATCCAAAAAACAAGGGCCAATCAAACCACACTCGCCAGCAGGCGATTTTTTAGCTGTGGCAAAAAACCTTTAGGGTGTGGTGGATTGTTTTTTTGATAAACCTTTAAATTTTTTTAAGCCATTTTATTATTTCATTGATTGTATCTTTTGAATAGATTATTGTAAGATGAGTATGATTTAGATATACACTCTTAATTTTTCCTTTATAATTTTTTTTTATAACTAGTGCCTGATTTATAGGGGATATCAAATCAAATTTTCCATGTATCTGAAGACATGGAATTCTTGTATTTTTAATTTTTTCTAAAATATTTATTTTTTCTAATTGTTCTGACATTGTCTTTATTTTATCAACTGATTTCATCCTTAGAGGATAATATTTCCTTTTCAAGATTCCAAAACTCGGAATTAATCCATTGATTGAATAGATTTTTAATTGACTTAAAATTCTTATATAAAAAAATGATAATATTTCTAGAAACATTGTTTTTTTAAATTCTATTTTATAGGGAGAACCTATTATGATAATTCCTCCAAATGAATTTTTTGAAGATTCATAGAGGCAAAGAGAGCCTCCTAAACTATGGCCTAACAGTATAATATTTTTTTCATTAATTTTAAGCTTTTTCTTTGAAAATAAAATAACTTTTTCAAGGGTATTAATTGATGATTTTATACTAAATAATGTTGAGTTGTCTTTTCCATGTCCAGGCAAGTCAAAAGTTATTATTGAAAATCCATTTTCAAGAAATTTTGTGAATAATTCTATGAAAGGGTAATATTTATCATTTCCAAAACCATGGGTAAATATGATTGTTTTTTGATTTTCATGAGAGTTTATATAAATAAGGGATGTTTTTCCTGTCTTTGTATTAATAAAAAAATTATTTATTTTCAGATTTCTACTTTTGCAATAGTTATTTAGAAATTTTATTTGTTTAAGCATTATTTGAACTTCCTGAACAAGCAGATGTTAAATAAGGATTATTTGCACATTGAGCATGAAACTTGCATTTTTTATTTTCAATTTTATTAACTCCAAAAAGGACAAAAGCTAGAATACACATTGGCAGGAGTATTGGAATCAATGATAGGCTGTAGGCAATATATCCTTTATTGAAGATCATTATTATTGGAACCTTATAAGTAAATGTTGCTATTAAATATCCTATTCCCATAATCCAGAGTAGTGCTGTTAGAATTAATTGGTAAAAAGAATATTTTGCAAGAAAGATTTTTTTTACCTCATTTCTTTTTGGTTCTAGAATAAGCCTAAGCAGGCCATAGGAAAATAGATATGTTGCAGATATGATTCCATGATAGTGCACAAAAAAAAGAAGAATAACAAGCAAGAAACTTATTAAAACATTGCCAAACATTTCATAAATATGCACAGGATAGATTTTTTGGTTTTTCATATTAAAAAATCTAACCGCCCTTGTTATTGGGTTTGAATATAAGAAATAAAATCTTGTTTTTTCATTTTCTTCTTTTACTTTGATTGAACAGCATCCATAGTTTATGCAGGCAGTTCTTCCAATTGCATGGAAAAGAGGACTTATGAGGAAGAGAGAATCTGAAGATCTTAAAATGGACTCTTTAAAATAAATAACAATGAATAAACCGGATATCCAGATTCCTAAAAAACCTCCCAGGTAAGTATACCATTGGTTTTTGAATGCTTGTCCTGGTTTTTTAAACAAATTTGAATCTGAAAAAAGCGGCAAAATTCTTGAGAGAATGATGAGAGAAGGTATGGTTATTAGAATTACTGATTTTGTGACGCCATTGTTAACTTGGAAAATCTGGAGCATTAGGGAAGCAGTAAAATATCCAAAAAACATGGTAATTGCTATTATCAAGCCATAGCTAAGAAGGACATATCTTCCAAAACTTATAACAATCGGCCTTTTTATAAAAAAGTCAATGTATTTTTGTATCAAGTTCATTTTTTATTTCTTCTAATATGCAGGATGCATAGAGTTTTCCATTGTAAAGAGTAGCATCAGGACAACTATCGCATATATCTCTTTCTCCTTCAGTAGAACTAGGGGGCTGGATTATGCAGATTATCTGAAGATGGGATTTTTTAAATATTTTTAAGGGATTTTTTAATGTTTCCATTAAATAACTCTTAGAGATTGCTCTCAAGCTCTTGTTTATAATTGCTAATGGAATAATTTTGAAAAGATGAATTAAACCTTTTCTTTTTTCTAGTATATAATAATATCTTCCATTTTTAAGGTGATAGAACATATAGCATATTTCAGGAACTCTTTTATCCAAATATCCCAGTATTTTTTTATCCAGGGATAGCCAAAAGGAAAAAAGCCATCTTATGGTTTCGTCTTCTTTTTCACTTCCTAAATATGCGCTATAGCTAAGTTCTGGTATTTTTTTTGAAATCTCTTCACATATTTCAGGCAAATATACCCAATCTTTTTTATTAATTTTTTGGTTTTTGCTAAACATAACATCTCTTTTTGCTATTAATATGAGAATATCCACTTTTTTGTTGTTTTCTTGAACCCATTTTATTATATCTGGTATTTGAGGAAGGTTTTTTTTGCTAATAACGCAGGTAAAACCCAAGCTTAACCCTCCTATAGAATAGACCAGGTCAGCATATTTTTGCCTTAGCTGATTTAGTTCAATCTCGTCTTTTGAAAAAGATTCAGAATTTGAATCTCTTAAAGAGTCAATTCTTATGATTAATCCTATTAATCCTGAAGTTTTAAGATTTTTTAGGATTTCCTTATTAATCAAGGTTCCATTAGTAATAATCACTGGGTTAAGTTGCTGTTGTTTTACAAATTCTACAATTTTAAGTATTTCAGGATGAGTTAAAGGTTCTCCTCCACTAATAATCAAGGAGTGGCAATTTCTAATTTTTTTTAATAATAATACCTCATTTTTAATTTCTTCCAAGGGCTTGTGTTCTGATTTATTTGTGCTTAGATGGCATCCACGGTAACATCCAGGACATTTTAGGTTGCAGGAGGTAGTAATTTCAATCCAGGCATTTGGATTATCATTTTTAGACCAAGGTACTCTATACAAATTTTGAATATCAATTTTTTGGTTGTCCATTTCTTTTTAATAGAATATGAAAATTTATCATTTAAATCTTTTGTTTTTGATTTTTTTAGTATAGCAATTCTTATAAGAGCGTTTGCTTTAGGTTTATAATGGAAGAGATGATTGAAAAGAATGATTTAGAGAAAAAAGAGAAAATTATAAGCAAAATTATGACTGGAAGCAGGGACTTGAACAATTGGCTTGAAGGAGGCTATGAAAATGGGGTGATTACTTTGTTCTATGGCCCTGCTGCAAGCGGTAAAAGTAATTTTGTTATGTTAGCAGCTTGCCATAATGCAAAAAAGGATAAAAAAATTATATTCATTGACAGTGAAGGGAGCTTTTCTGTTGACAGAATTAATCAAATATCAGGAGGATTGCCTGAATTTATTTTAAAAAATATTTTAATTTTAAAACCAACTAGTTTTAAAGAGCAAAAAAACGCTTTTTTAAAATTATTAAAAGAGTCTGAGAGCAAGAATATAGGGTTGATTATTGTTGATAGCATGGTTATGTTTTATAGGTTGGAATTGGCAGAAGCACGCAAAAAAGGATTGGAAAAAGTAAGAGAAATTAATTCAGATTTGGCAAAGCAAATGAAAGCATTACATGAAATTGCAATAAAAAATAATATTCCAGTATTAATAACAAGCCAGGTTTATAATGATTTTTTAAGTGAGGAAGATTGGCTAAATGGAAAGGAAGCAGGAGTTAATGTTGTTGGGGGAGATATATTGAAATATTGGTGTAAGTGCATAATTGAATTAAAGAACAAGAATGGCAAGAAAAAAGCAATAATAAGAAAACACAGGAGCATTCCTGATAAAGAGCTTAATTTTGATGTCTGCAATGAAGGAATAAGAAAACGCGGGTTTTTTATATAAAATTAACACGAATATCAAAAAAATCTATGTTATCCACACACTATTTTTATGGAATTTTAATTTTAATAAGCTTTTTAAACTAGTTCTTGCTATTATTTTTATTAAAGAGGATGGCTTATAAAAAATATATAAAAAGAGGGAACAAGCTTTGCGGTCCATATTACTATGAAAGTTACAGAGACAAGGATGGAAATGTCAAAAGGAGATATCTTGGTACTGTTGAATATTACGAGGGCATATTAAAAGAAAAAAATAAATTAAGGGTTGTTATCCACACAAAAGAAAAAAATAGTTATTTTCCCAGAATAAACAAAAGATTTTTTATTAATTTTTTAGCTGTATTTTTAATTGTTATTGGCATAGTTCTGTTAGGATTGTTGTTATTCAGCGGTTTTAATTATCTTTCTTCTGGGCCCAGGTTATCTGGATTTGTCATAAGTGAAAACATGACAAATGAACAGGTTTCTCAAGTATTATATGAAAATGAAATAATAAGGCAAGAACTGAATTCTAGTTCTGTTGCACTTCAGATAAGAGAACCTACAACCACTGGTGAAACCATTAATGAAAACCTGAATTCTAGGCTAGATTTTGAGATTTCAGGCAAAAAATTACGGCTTTATTTTGACTTATTGAATTATTCTTCTTTTACTTATAAAATAGCTGAAAAAATAGCTATTGAAAACATGGCTTTTGGCGGAAGAATAATAGAAAAAGATAATATCACATTTGAAGAACATATTATTGAAAATATCACTATAATTGAAAATCAATCTATTTCTAATGAAACAAGTTTAATTAATGAAACTATTAATAAGACAATTGAAAATGAGACAATTATTAATGAGAGCATTATAACAGAACCTATAATTAATGAAACAGTTGATGTTGTTGATAAAGAAAAAGAGAGTGAAAAAGAAGACAAAAAAGAAGAAAAAGAAAGTATGAAAGAAGAGAAGAAAAAAGATAAAAAAGAAGAAAGTAAAAGCCCAATATCTTCTGGGCTTGTTTCTGATATTGAAAATAATAATTTAGGCAATAATCAGGAAACTCTTCCAAGTGAACCTCCCCCAACTGAATCATCTGGAAGTGAAACTAGCAGTTCTGGAACTGAAATTCCTGTAAGTGAAAATACAATAACTGGAAACTTGATAAGGTTCTTTGGTTTTGTTGGAAGGATAATCGGAATTGATACAGGTGAAACAGATGCAGGATATGGGACAATTGGAAAAACAGGAAATGAAACTATACAAGAAGTAACTAATCAAGAAGTAAGAGACAAATTACAAGAACTTGATAAAGAAGAAATAGAGAAAATAAGTTCTGATTCTTCTATTAATGCTGATGATTTTGATGTAATTATAAACAACACTCCTACAGCAGAGTCACCTAATATAAAATGGGGATATCAGGTCAGGTTGAATGACTTAAAGTTCTTGGCTAAAATCTCCATAACAAGTGAAGAAGAACTTTCTATATATAACACTAACAGCCTGAGGATTGGAAGAAGAAACATTTTATCATTCAAAGACCTGGAAGATTCTGGATATAAAGTCAGGTTTGAAGAGCCCAGCCTTGAGATTAATACAAATTCAATTGAAGTCAAATTAAATACAGCTGAGATAAATGAAAATGTTCTAAGTGATAATAATAGTGTTAATCTAGGTGTTGTTAATGCATCAAATGAAACAACTGGAAATATTATTGATAATAATGAAAGTATTGTAAATGTAAATAATAATGCAAGCAATCAGAGTTTAGGAGATAGTGTTAATAGTGGTGATAATTCTGATGATATTAATAATAATGCCAGTTCTGAACCTGAACAAACAGGTTATGGGGTTACAGGCAATGTAATAAAATTTTTCGGATTTGTTGGAAGAGTAGTTGGATTAGTTGAAGAAAACCAAACACAGGTTCAAGATATCAAATATAATAACACAATCACGATATATATTGAAAGGGATTTTACAGGTAATCCTGAAGGTTATAAAATAGGGGATATAATTAATCTTGACCCAACATTAATAATAATTGAAATATCAAAAGCAGAACATTTAGATTCAAACAGGAGTTTTATTTCAGATATTTATGAGCAGGTTAAAGCTATTGATGGAAATTGGAGCGAGATAATTAATAATAGCCATTATGTCAGAGCTTATTTTTCTAAAAATTTAACTAGAAATAATGATATAACTATTTATGCGAGAGCAAGTGGATGGAATAATTCTATTGTTATTGATGGAAAAGAAGTTTCCTATGATATTTATCTTATGAAAAAAAGAATTGATGAGCTCAAGAGGGAGCTGAACATGAGCTAAGATGGATAAAAAAGAAATTAAGAAAGAGGTTGAAAAGGAAATTAAAAAAGAGATAGGTTATGATTGCTCTTGCTGCGATTTTGCTCAAGAATTACCAAACAAAGACCTACAAAATGATTTTGTCTATTGCTGTAATCCAGATTGTAAATATCATTATCATGTATTATTTGAGCATTTTAGATGTAAAAAGGATGAGGATGATGAAGATGATGAAAATGTGAATTGATGAACTATGGAAAAACATTACGAACAAGAAATGCGAGGATTTGAGATATATGACAATCTTAAAGTTAAACCTAATTGTTATTTTATAGCAAGACTTGATGGAAAAGGATTTTCTAAATTGACTAAGGAAATGAAATTAAAAAAGCCCTTTGATAATAATATGCATGTTGCTATTGTTAAAGCTATAAAGAAATTAATGTTTGAAACTGGATCAGTGATTGGCTATTCTCAAAGCGATGAATTAAGTTTGCTATTTGATAAATCTTCTTGTTTCTTTGATAGACGGATTGAAAAAATCAATTCAGTGCTGCCATCTATGATGACTGCTTTTTGCATGGAGCAGGAGTTTTTTAAGAATTTTCATCCTATATTTGATTGCAGAATTTTAGTTGCTCAAACAAAGAAAGAAGTATTTAGTATATTTAAATGGAGACAGAATGATAGTTTGAGGAATTGCTTAAATTCTTATGCATACTGGTATTTAAGATTTTCAGGCAAAACAGAAAGACAAGCAGAAGATATTTTAAAAGATATGAAAGGAAATATTAAACGAGAGTTACTATTAAAAGAGTTTGATATTAATTTCAAGGATATAAAGACCTGGGAAAAAAACGGAACTTTTGTTTTACGGGAAAGATATGAGAAGGAAGGATTTAATCCTAAGGAGAAAAAGAAAGTTTTAGCTATTAGGAGAAGATTTAAAGAAGTCAGTAAAGAGTTTGAGAATTCTGATGAATTTTTTAAAGAAATAAATATAATTGGAGGGTTTTTTCCTTCCTAAAACGAATTAAAATGAAAAAAGAAAAGAAAATTTTGGAAAAAGGAGGATTTAAATAATATAAACTTTTAGTTTATATATATAAACTTTTAGTTTATATACAGTGAAGATGAGAAAAGAAAATGAAAGAAAAGCTATTTTGAACATATTGAAAAGCCCGGAGAAAGAATATAATGCGAATAATCTTTCAAAAGTAATTGGAATAACCTCGATGGGTATATTGAAGATATTAAGAAGTCTTCTGAAGGAAGATATATTATCGTTAAAGAAGGTATCAAACATTAATTTTTACAAGATTAATTTTAGCAATCCTTATTCTTTGGACTATTCTATATTTTTGCTTAAAGATGAAGCAGAACATACTTCAAGCTATGCCAAAAGATGGGTGTTAGAATTAAGAAAAATAAAGAGTGCAGAGATAGGAATAATTTTTGGCTCAGTCTTGAGCAAGAAAGAAAAAGCAAATGATATTGATGTATTGTTTGTTGTAAAAAAAGAAAATCTTTCTTATTTAAAAAAAGAAATTGAGAAATTAAATATTTTCAATGATAAGAAAATACATGCGGTCTATCAGACAAGAGAGGATTTCAGCGACAATCTAATAAAAAATGATATAGTTCTTTTGGACGCAATAAAAGGTATTGTTGTCTTTGGAGAAAAAGAGTATGTTGAGCTTTTAGGAGGAATAAAATGAGCCAGGAAAAAAATAAAGTGGAATGGTGCTTGAAAAAAGCTTTAAGGGAAATAGATGAAAAAGGAAGGCATAGAGGATTAATCAGGGTGTTGCCAAATAAAGCAAAAGCAAAGAGGCATATTGAAAAAGCAGAGCATTATCTAGAAGCAACTTTATTTTTAAAAGAAAATTTTTTAGATATTTCTGCTTCTACTTTATTTTATTCTATATATCATTCATTACTTGCAATATTGTCTAAATTTGGATATGAAAGCGGAAACCAAGAATGCACATTTGCATTGATTTATTCTTTTATTGAAGACAAAAAAATAAGCATTGATAAGGATTTGATTGATAAGATTTCTTCTATTAATTCAGAAGAAAAAAGTGTCATAGAATTAAGGGAAAAATACCAATATGGTGTTGAACTTTCTATGAAAGAAGAGTTATTCAATGAAAATTTTGAACTTGCTAAAAAAGTCATTGGAACCACAAAAGTGATAATTGAGGAATAAAAAATCAAAGATTTAATAAAATTTAAGGAAGTTAAAAAATGAAAAAAGAGAATGAAAAAAAAGACCATATAATTAATAAAAAAAAGAAAAGAAGCAAAGCCTTCATAATTGGAATTTTATTATTTTTATTATTGATTGTTTTAGCTGTAAGAGTTTATTCTCAAAGTTCTGAAGATTTGCAATCAGAACTTAATTTGCTTGAAAGTGAATTAAGCAATCAGGGTTATTCATGGCTGGTGAATTATTCAGTTGATTATAATTCAATAAATGAGAGTTCGGCAAGCATCTCTGTTTTTAGGCAGGATTCAAATGAAGAAATCACAAGATTTGAAAATATAACTTCAGAAAATTGGCATAAGATTTATTTAACTAATTTATCTGAAAATGAATCTAGAGATGTTTTTGATTTAAGGGTAGCAAATAATCCAGTTGAGTTTGATTATATTGTTGACCCAACAAAAGGAGTTGAGATTATAAATCATTCAAATGCATTTGTATTGCATGACCCTGATAATGTTAAAAGTGATTCTTTTGGCTTTTCTGTTGCAACAGGTGATTTTAATGGGGATGGATATGATGATGCATTAATTGGAGCTTATCTTGCAAACTCTGCAAATGCTGATGTTGGAAAAGCATTTATTTATTATGGGAATGCTTCTGGAATATTCTTGTCAAAACATTCTCCTGATGTAATTCTTCTTGACCCTGATAATGTTGCAAGTGATTATTTTGGTCGTTCTGTTGCAACAGGTGATTTTAACAATGATAGTTATGATGATGCATTAGTTGGAGCTTATGTTGCAAACTCTGCAAATGCTGATGTTGGAAAAGCATTTATTTATTATGGAGCAGGAACAAATATGGCAAATGGAACAAATGCAAACATTACTTTGATTGACCCTGATAATGTTGCAAATGATTATTTTGGTTATTCTGTTGCAACAGGTGATTTTAATAGAGATGGATATGATGATGCATTAGTTGGAGCTTATGCGACAGATTTTGCAAATGCTGATCTTGGAAAAGCATTTATTTATTTTTTTGGAAATAGTTTTTATGATTATTTTCCAAAAATAGCCACTAATGGAACAACTTCATCAAATTTTGATATTTATACATATTTTAATTCAACATGCAGATATTCAACAACATCAGGGACTTCTTATGAAGCTATGACTAATTTTAATACTAGTGATGGAATTAATCATTCTGCCTCTATTTCTGGTTTGCTAGATAGAGATGTTAAAAGTTATTATGTAAGGTGCATTAATAACATTCAAAAGTATAATACCAGTGAATTTTTAGTAACTTTAACTGTTGCAGAAAATCTTAATACTTATGATATAAACAACAGCCTTCAGTGGGCTTGCCAAAAAACAGAAACTGGTGCTGTGCCAACAAACCCTGATAATTGCACTACAACTGCTAGTGCAGCTAATTATGCAAGCCTAAAATCAAGTGATGGTAATGAATGGACAGTAAATGGATCAAATACCACTAATTTATATGAATCTCAAATATTTGTATTTAATATTTCAAATGTTTCAACAAGAGCTAAGTTTTATTGGGAAGGACAGGATACAATATCAACATCAGGATATGGTGTTTCTCTTTTTATATGGAATTACAATAAAAGCAGGTGGGATATAAAAGATGCAAAAGATTTTCCAACAGCAAGCGATGATAGCTTGATTATGGAAATTAATGAAATGGGAGATTATATTAATCTAAGTTCTGGGCAGGTTGCATTTTTAGCAGCTCATAAACATTACAAACCTTCAAGTTGCCCTTATATTTTTAGCTTTAATGGGAGTGATTATGAATTTGACAGTGAAGCTATTACTCTTTATTCAATTTTTAAGGAGTTTGAGGGTAAACAGCCTTCAAAATTAAATTATCTAAGGCAAAATGGAAGCGAATATAATATTGAAATAAGAGAGTTAGTTGCTGAAAAATCAAATATAGACAGTGTTGAGCTTTTGAAAATTAGCCATCCAAAAGGTATTGAGATTTATCCTGCTTTGGACCACCCAAAAGAACTTCGTAATTTTTTTGGCTTAACATATCCGATGAAATTTATTTATTTAATTCGTTATCTTCATAATTGGCTTTCTGATTATACAAGTTTTATAAATCCTTCTATTGATTATCATTTTGAAAGCATAGAAAATCCGCAAAAACCAATCAGTGCTCTGGAAAATAACCAAAGTGTTTACAGTATTATGGAAGAAGATAATATTTTCTGGAATAGCGGGTTAAATAATCTAAGTTATTCAGAAATAGAAACACTAAATAAATCTCTTTATCATTCAGTAGAGCTTGTTTATGAAAAGCCCAATAATGCAAAAAAAGCAAAATTATTATTAGGCTATAAGGAAGATAAGTTTGTCAGCTGGATTGGAAGCAGGATTGGAAAAAGCCTAAATGAAACTGGACTTGATGATGATGGAACTAAACTTTATAAAAGAGAACTTGAAGATTTTGCATTGGTAATTGAATTATGGGATGGAAAAAAATGGGTTTATGGCGGAAATCTTCTTGATTATCCTTCTGAACCTTCAAAAATGGCTGTCCCATTGGATATTAAAAATATCAAAGGCGATAAACTAAAAATCAGGATAAAAGGTTACCCTAAAACAATGCTTCTTGATTTTGCTTATATTGATTATTCTAAAGATTTTAAATTAAAAATAATAAAAATTCCCTTGAAAGAAGCTGAAAAAGGAGATGAAGATGTTAAAAAAATACTTCAACACAGCGAAAGCAAAAGAATAACCCTTGATGGAAATAAACAGGAAAGTGTGAATCTTGTTTTTGATGATGGAAAAAATTATGAAAATGAAACAAATTCATTGTTCTTGAATGTAAGAGGATATTATGAACCTTATCAGTTTGATTTAAATGTTTTAAGAAACAAGTCTTATGTTAAGGAATTATTAGACAAGCCTGGAAAAATAATCAGGGAAATATTACCAATATATCTCAAGGAAAATTTTCCTAATACGACAGATTATGAAAATGAAAAAAGCAATTCTTTACTTACAGATTATGTTTATCTTGCTAGTACAACTACTGTTACAGTTTCTCCAATGCCGAGGGTGTATCTTATAAACCCTCTGGATAATCATTATATTCTAAATTCAACTCAAACATTTGATTTTATTGCAAATTATACTGAAGATGCAGGTCTTATGAATTCTACCCTTTATATCTGGAATTCAACTAATGTTTTAATAAACCAAACAAGTGAAACAAAAACTGGAATTTTTAATAATTCCAATATATCTGTAGCACTTCCTGGAGGCAATAACTTTCAATGGAATTATTATGCTTGTGATAATTCAAGCAATTGTGCATGGGGCAGTAAAAATTTCTCTATTCTTTTTGATTCTTCTCCCCCTATTATAAATTTTACTTCACCTACACCTGCAAATGCAACTTCAACTGTAAATACTTCAATTATTGTTAATATGACAATATCTGAATTAAATTTAAATGAATTAAAATATAATTGGAATGGGACGAATTATACAATTTATAATGATTCACTTGTGCTGATGATGAATATGAATAACAGAAGTGCGTTGGGTGAGAATTCTACTTATGCTGTGGATGTTTCTAAGTATGGGAATAATGGGACTGCAACTGGAGCTACTTTCAATTCAACTGGAAAATATGGGGGAGGATATAGCTTTGATGGAAATGATTATGTGAATGTGAGTGATAGCAATAGCTTGGATGTGACAACAAGTATGACTGTTGGAGCATGGGTTTATCTTAATAAAAATGCAACTTCTGGCTATCCATCAATAGTTGTAAAACCAGATAGTAATGACTGGGATGCGAATCCTGATTATGCTGATTATGATTTAAGGGTCTTTACTGATGCACCAAATATAGGTAAATTTGAATTTTTCCTTAATGATTATGCCAATACAAGAACATACTCAACAACAATAACTGAAGCAGGTGTTTGGTATCATATAGTCGCAACATACAATAATTCTGATATTGAAATATATGTTAATGGAATTAAAGAAAACAATAGAACTGTAGGTTCGGGAAAATCAAGGGCATCAACGGTTCAATTAGGAATTGGTGCAAGAGCACCTCCTTCTGCAATATCAGAATATTGGAACGGCACAATTGACGAAGTCCGGATCTGGAACAGGCCGCTAACTGCAACTGAAGTTTATGAATTATATGTTTCTAATCTGCAGAAATCTAATTCCAGTTTATGGTATTTATATGTGAATCAAGGTAAGAATGCATCTGCTGAATTAGATTTTGGGAATTATACATATTCTGTAAGTGCAAAAGATGTCAATGGAAATGAAAATAAAACTGATGTAAGAACACTGTCAATTACAAGTGATATAATTCCTCCTAACACAGCTTTAATAAGCCCTGCAAATGGAACAACAGTTTATACAGCTGCTCAAATTTTTGCAGCATCATTTTCTGATAATGGAAAGTTAGTTAACACTACCTTGTATATATGGAATTCAACTGGAAGCTTGATTAATAGTAGTGAAAACAGAAGTATTTCTGGAACTAGTAATGTTAGTAATATAAGCATTATATTACCTCGTGATGATAATTACACATGGAACTATTATACTTGTGATAATTCAACTAATTGCGCTTGGAATAATACAAATTTTAGTTTGAATTATATTTCTTGCACAATTGCAAATTGGGTTGGAGCAACATCTACTAACTGGAGCACTGCATCAAATTGGGATATTAATTTTGTACCTAATGAAACAAATTGCGTTATATTAAATGCAAGTGCTAGTAAGCAACCTGTTTTGGAAGTCCCTACTTTAATTTATAATTTAACAATCAATGGAACATTGAATTTAACAATGAATTGGAATGCTAGTTTGAATGTAAGTGGAGATGTTGCTATATTAAGTGGAGGAAAATTAATTCATGGTGATAACAGTAATGCTGAAGTGTGGAGAGTGAATATGCAAGTTGGGAGAAATCTTACAATTAATTCAGGAGGAAGTATTAGTGTTACTGGGTTGGGTTATAGGGGAGCTACTAGTAGTGGACCTGGAAATGGTCCAGGCAGGGGTGGGCAATCAGGTGGTGACGGAGGAGGAAGTGGTTATGGAGGTGCTGGTGGTAGGGGGGGAAGCTCAGCATCAGGTGGCATTACATATGGCACATCTGCTTCTCCTACAGCATTAGGTAGTGGAGGAGCACTTTATGGAGCCGCGTCCACAGCTGGTGATGGTGGTGGTGCAATTAAACTTTCTGTTTCTGGAACATTAACTGTTAATGGAAACATCTCAGCAGATGGAACTGACGCTGTTTATAGTAGTGGTTATAATGGCGGAGCTGGTGGAAGTGGTGGAAGCATCTGGATTACAGGCAGACCTACTATTGTAGGAACAGGTATAATTAGTGCAAATGGCGGAGATGGTGATTGTTATTCAGGTTATTTCCATGGTGGGGGTGGGGGTGGACGAATTGATATAAGTAATGTAACAGTTGCTGGAAGCACTTTTTTAACAGGCGGAGGAACTTTATCTGTAGGCCGTGGATTAGCAGATGGTGATCGAGGCGAAGATGGCAGTGCTGGCACAATCAAATTCCCAGATAATTTTGATTTAGTAATAGATAATTCAGGAGCAAGTGGATTAAGAAATTTAACTTTAGGTGTTGATGCAAATAATCAAACTGTTTTCGAAAACCTGTATAATTTTTTAAGTATTACTGTAAAAGCAAATTCTACTCTTTCTTTGTCAGGGAATCCTCAGATTGTAAATGGCGGCAATGCAAGCAATCCTTATGGTCAGGGTGTGACAATTAGTGCAACTAACATAAATATACAGGTAAATGGTTCAATTTCTGCTGATGGTTATGGGTTTTCAGCAGGCTATGGTGGTAATGGTTACGGGCCTGGTGCAGGACTGTATGCTGGTGATGGCAAATCAACTGGAGCTGGTCATGGTGGTGCAGGAGGTAATACAGATAACGGAGCAGGTGGCTCAACATTTGGTACAGTTATCTCTCCTACAGCATTAGGTAGTGGAGGGGGGAGCTATTATGTACAGACACCTAGTGATGGAGGGGGTGCAATTAAACTTTCTGTTTCTGGAACATTAACTGTTAATGGGACCATTTCAGCAGATGCAATAGATGCTGTTCGTACTTCTGGTTATGTTTCTGGTGGTGGAGGAGCTGGTGGAAGTATATATTTTAATGTAACCACATTAGCTGGTTCAGGCAAAATCAGCGCTGATGGCGGAAACGCTGATAGTTATGGTGGTTATTCTGCTGGTGGTGGGGGAGGTGGAAGAATCTATATTTACTCAAATTCAATAAATTTCACAGGCAATTTATCTTCTTTAAATGGAGCAGGAGCAATTGGTGCAAATCCAGGCCAAAACGGCACAATCTTAATAGAATTATATGACACAATAAATTTATCTCAAATAACATTCAAAAGTCCTTTTGATGTTTCAAAATATAATTCAACATTTGGATTAGTTGCTTATGAAAACAGGACTTTGAATAATAGTTTGGATTTTGCTGGAATGATTAATTATATTTCAATATATAATCAGAGCATTGTTGTTAATACAAGCAGTTATGATTATTTAAAAAGCCAGGCGCAGATATGGTTTTATCAAGTTCCTTATAAAAATCCTTGGTTATTAAAAGATGGAAGTTTTTGCGATGGTGTAATATGCTCTAAAATATCTGACCAAGATATATCTGATGATAATAATACTGCTAAATTTAGGGTTACTGGATTTACTAATTATACAATTACAAATACAAGTGCTGGAATTTGTGATAATGGAAATTTAAGCACAACTTGTTATGTTACTCAAGTGCATGGCGTTACTGATGGGCAGAACATTAATGGAATAGGTAATTTAGTTATTCAAAATGGAGGAAGTTTGTATAATTCCTCAACTAATTGTTCTGGAACAAATCACGGATGTAGTTTGGTTATTAATATGACTGGCAACTTGACTATTGAATCAGGAGGAAATATTACTGTAGGAAATATTTCAATTACTGCTGCGAATGTGAATGTTAGTATTGGAGGGTTGATAAGTTTGAATGGATTAGGATATTATTCTTCAAAAGGAACTGGAAATGGAACACCTGGAGATGCTTATGATGGTGGTGCTGGTGCTGGTTATGGAGGAACAGGAGGTAATGGGGAAACAGGTTATGCAGGAGGAAGTAGTTATGGAAGTTATCTTGAGCCAATTGATTTAGGAAGTGGAGGAGGATTAAGCAGTAGTTATGCTGGAGGAGCTGGAGGAGGAGCA
>JAUYDD010000106.1 GCA_030704765.1 Nanobdellota archaeon
GAGAAGGCATTTTGGAGCATACTAAAAAACTTTCAGAAGTTTTTTGGTACGCTCAGAAATTTATTAAAAAATTTCTGACGTGCTCAAGAACCAAACACGCCATGGAATTTATTCCATGGTTCTTGACATGAGGTAGTTTACCTACATTCAATTTCCGAGCATCCAAAAAACCTAACAAATAAAACACAAGGTTTTTTTGATATTATTTATAGTCAAACATGACACCGATATATCCAATTGAAAGATATGCTAATTTATTAGCTGAAGCTGTAAATCGGAGAGTTGGAAGTAAAGTCAGCGATATTACATATAGAGCTACAGCTGAAAGAGTTTCAGGATTAGCAGAAATAGCAAGAAATGCAGGATTATATATTTATAGATGTTTAAAAGAAAATCCTCAAAAAGCTTATGAAATTAGATTAGACCCTAGTGAGTTTTTACAGGCAATATCCAGTGATTTTAGGATTTTTTCAATTGAATATGATGTGTTTGATAAGTCTGCTGGAAGATTAAGAAAAGCCCTAGTTCCTTATTTTGTTTATGCTAACAAAGAAGGGGTTGAATCAGATGATAGTTTTAAAAAAGCTGTTTTTGATTATCTTAGAGGATGTAAAGGTTCTGTGATAAGAAAAGTTCGAAATTCTAAACTTGAATTAGTTTCTAATTGTTATAGTTTTTTTGAAAATGCTATTCCTTATATGGCTCAGCTGGACTGGGAAGCTGAACTATCTTCACAAGCTTATAATAGAAGAGTTTTTGAAAGAGTTAGCCCAAATTTTTCATTTGAAAAAATGCTAGAAAAAGGAAATAGAGAAGATCCTCTTTATAGAAGAAGAGTTTTATTTGGCTGGATAGCTGGATACGATATAGGAAGTTATGAGCAAGCACTAGATTCAATTAATAGAATGACTGAAAATAGAAGAGAGAGATTTGAAAGACTTAAAAGATTAAATGCTCCTAAATATATAATAGAAAACGAGGAACAAATGTTGAAAAATGCAGAGCTTTTAAGGCACACGCTTGTTTCTGAAGAGGAAGCTGTTAAGAGATTTTTACAAAGATAATTCATATATTTAATTATCTTCTCTAAGAAAATCTTTTGTTAGCAATTTTTCTTTCTTTTTAATTTCTTTCCTCTTCTTCTAAAGCTTCCAGCCAACCAGGCAGCTCTTGTTCTTGAGGAGATTCATAATAAGCATCTTGGTTTTCATGCAAATCCTTAAACATTGCTTGTGCTTGTTCATCAGTTACACTAAACATTGCAATTTCCCCGCCCCAATAATATTCTTTATCATCCAAATCAACTTCATATCCTAAACTTTTCATCCTTCGCTTAATAATATCTAATAATCCTACAGGCCCGTTTTTTGTTTTAATTTTAAAAACCCGATAACTATGCTGTGGAAGAGATTGCTGATATTTTGGATATAAAGCATCTGAAAAATCCAAAATAATATCTAATTTTTTTACAAGACCTGGTTGTGTTGGTTGCTGTTTTATTGTCGATTCTGCTTCTGGTTGTTGTGTTGCTTGCTTTGGTTTATAAGGTTCTCTAGATTGATTATAAAATTGTAAAAACCAATCAACTGTTGGACTTTGCGTTCTTTTTGACTTTTTAGTATCTTTAGTTAATTCTTCAACATTAAATTTATTTGGATCATAAACAACTGCATTAAATTCAGCTCCTTGTTTTAGAGTTAGATGAGCTTCAGCTACAGCTACTACTAAATTTTTTGGCCTATAATCTAAATCATAATGTTCCCACATTTTATTTCCTTATGTCGGAAATTGAAAACCTCATCTTTTAAGATGAGGTAGTTTACCTGCATTCAATTTCCGAGCATCCTAAAAACAAGGACCAATCAAACCACACTCGCCAGCAGGCGATTTTTTAGCTGTGGCAAAAAACCTTTAGGGTGTGGTGGATTGTTTTTTGATTTAATTTTAATAGCATTCTTGTATGATTATTAAGATTGCTGAATGCTATTAAATGCCCCAAGAGGGGTCTTTGGACCTTTTTATCTGTGCAATCTTCTGCAATGCCTGCATTTCTTCATCTGTAAGAAGGTCCTTGTTTTCCTTGAATTTTTTGAATTGGTTACTAGACATATCTGTATAAAGATATTCTTTATCTTTCAATTGACGGTCAAATGCGACTCCTGGCAGGCTTATTGCTATCTGCATTCCTGTTGAAGCTATATCTATTTGTTTTTGGTTCTCTTGAAGAGCTTTTATATGAGCGATTTTTTCTCCATTTTCATCCATTAAAGGAAGATGGGGTTTTATTTTTCCTGATATAACTTCTATGCCAAATACTGCTGGATTTGAATTCCTGAAAACATAGTTATGAAGTATCTTTATTTTTCCAATAGTCGCTAATTCCATTATTCTTTCTCTTTTTATTTCATTCCTTTTTTCATCCTGATATTTTAGAATTTCTTCAATCAGCTTGTAAATGACTTCGTTTTTCAAGACCTTTATTTTTGACTTATCCATTTCTTTTGCATCATCATCTTCATCTGTATTAAAACCTAATACTATAGCATTAACAGGATCTTCTTTTAGATTTGCTTGAGCGGTAATTATATCTTTTTTATTTATTTTCCCTATTCCTGCTGAAATTATTAAAATATTCTCTTGCTTTAATAAAACCATAAGTGCTTCTAAGCTTCCAAGAGAATCTGTTTTTATTACAATGCCTTGCTTATCTAACTGGATTTTTGAACCTATTTCTTTTTCAAATTCTTTTTTAATTTCATTAAGGTTATCCTTAAATACAGTAAATGGCATTCCAGGAAGTATTCCTTCTGAATTTATGAGCTGCATCCTAATTCCATTAGCTGCTTTTGCTTCTTTTACTGGCCTGAATTTTGATGAAACAGGAAGTATCTCTTCTAGGACCCTGATTTTTGATAATATTGGTTCATTGAAACTTGCTATAGCAATCTCATCTTTTTGTGAAAGTATTCCATCATATAAAATACACTCTGCATATTGCATAGTCTTTTCTTTTTTTATCTCCAAAACAATTCCTTTTGCAATATTGCTTAATTTCAGGTTCTCTTTTAAGAATTTCTGAGAAAGGCCGCATAACATAAGTATCAGTTCCTGGACTCCTTCTCCTGTTCTTGCTGAACACGGGACTAATGCAAGCTGTGATGTAAAATCAGTGATTTCATAAAAAGGCTTTGCATTAAAGCCATGATGATACAGGCTTCCAATTATTGTCAGAAGTTTTTCTTGATAATCAAGTCTTGTATTTTCTTTTTGCATTGAAATGCTTTCTTTCAAGTCATCAGATAGTTTTCTCCATCCAGAGATATTATCAATCTTATTCAATGCTATTATAAAAGGAGTCTTGTTCAATCTTAATAATTCAATTACCTCCTGTGTCTGAGGCATTATTCCTTCATTTATATCCATCACTAGTATAGCTAAATCAGCTAAGCTTCCTCCTCTTTTTCTAAGATGTGAAAAAGCAGCATGGCCGGGCGTATCAATGAACAAGAATCCTGGAAAATCCAGGTTTATTTTCTTGCATTCTATAATTGGGCATCTTTTTTTTATATTTTCAAGAGGAACAAGAGTAAAGGAGATTTTCTGGGTTATTCCGCCTGCTTCTGATTCTGCAACTCCTGTTTTTCTTATATTGTCCAATAAACTTGTTTTTCCATGGTCAACATGACCTGCTACTGTAACAATTGGCTGACGAATTTGAGATGCCATGAATAAAGCAATTCATATTAGGTTAAAAGGTTTTTGATTTATGTTTTAAAGAAATGTCTATATTTAAGAATACTATGCATTCCTAATAAAATCTGGCCTGTTACTTCTGGAACCATTCCTTCAAGAGGTATACGCGTTAATTTTATATAATGTTTTTGTCTTTCATCAGGCCCTTCAGATTCTATTCTTATTCCAGGTGCATAAGGTTGTTTTTCTAGAAAATCTTTTATTTTTTGTTCTAAAATTCCTTTAGCTTTATAAAAATCTCGTTGTTGAACTAAAGGATTTTCTTCATATTCTATTACTATAGAATTTCTTTCAAAATTTAAGTCCCCCCTAACTCTAGTATGTGCAAAAAATGGGAATGCATCTAAATCGTTTTTTAATTCTCTATATAATTCTTGTATGTTTGCCATTTTTTCCTTAATCTTTTATAGGCAATAAAATATATATAACTTTGTATTTTTATTTAGTTGAATGGGTCTAGAGAGAACTGATACTCGCGAATGTTCAGCTCGCAATTTCAAATTCTTATTTTAATTGCTAATTTGAAATTGCTCGGCGTAAACGATAATATCTTAAAGCTAACCTTTTGTAACGAGCTGTTTTTATTAATCTTCATTAATCTTTATTCTGCCTATCTCTTCTTTAAGTTTTGGCAAATCTTTCTCTATTATGTTCCATACTCTGTCCATACTTACCCC
>JAUYDD010000138.1 GCA_030704765.1 Nanobdellota archaeon
ATTTCATAAAGGAGAAGTTGCCCAAGCACATATCTTACATAACTTAGGATATAGGGAATTTAAGTGCAGAGGCAATGAAAAGTGTGAGAATGAAATGAATTTGTTCTCAACGGCGTACAATCTGATAAAAATTTACAAAAAGTGGAAAGAAAAGGGAGGAAATTTAGAGATATCTATAAAAAAATATTTTTTATTGAGAAATTTACTATTTTTTAAAAGAATTGTAACACAACCTGGTGGGGGGCATGTTACCTAAGGTTAACAATCTCACATGGTTTTTTCGTTTTATCTACGGAAATCCATTTCGTGTTTTTTCTCACAATTTTGACAACTTTTGTTGGATTTAGCTGGTTCAACGCTCCCCACGTTTTCCTAAATTAAAGTAATAAAGTTAGAAATTTGAAGGTAAACTAAACTAAGAATTAAAGTTTTATTTAATATCTCCACACGCCAGCAGGAAGACCCAAACTTGGATTTCCAGGAGATACTGAAATTACTCTTGGTTCTCTATCTTGTTGCCTTGTTATAGCCATTCTTCTTGCAGCCTCTTCAGCTAATTCCTTATCTATTTCTGCTATTTTCATAGGATAATCTGCTTGCTTGCAAATTTCAACTCTTGAATCTGCAAAGACTCTTAAGCCGATAATATCTCTTTCATCTTTATTATCTTGACCATAAATATCAACATTTGTATTAGCCTCATAATCTTGATATCCTTTGTTTTTATCTTTTTTAACAAAACTAAATAACCTTGTCATATCTTCTAAAGTTAATTGTGAAGATGCTCTTATAGCTACCCCTATTTGATTTTCTGGACCTTGAACAGATTTTAATGAATAGTATCTTTCTATTTGTTTTTTTGCCATATAACAAAATAGAGTTTACATTTTTAAACATATGATATACTATAATATATATCCTTAATTTATCGTAAAAGAAAAAAGAAACATTTAAATATACATATGTATACAATTGTATATGGAAACAACAATAAGAATAAATCCTGAAACAAAAACAAAACTTGACGAGTTCAGACAATATAAAAATGAAAGTTATGACGAATTAGTTAGAAAAATAATCGTTGTTGCGAAAACTTGTGAAAAAGAACCTAAGCTAAGCCAAAAAACTATTCAAGAGATAAAAGAAGCAAGAGAAAGAATAAAAAAAGGCGAGTTTTACACAGAAGAAGAAGCTAAGAAGATTCTAGGATTATAATAAGAATTATGAATATGCTTTATTTAATTTATTCATGTATAATCTTATTTTTGAAAAGAGTGCTTTGGAATCATTGAACAAACTTGAACCACAAATAAAAGAAAGGATTTGGAATAAACTTCAACAATGTAAAGAAAATCCTTTTAGGTTTCTCGAACACTTAGAAGAAATTGATGGATTTAAATTAAGAGTAGGAGATTATAGGGCAATAGTTGATGTTGATAATTCTACAAAAACTATCAAAGTTTTAAAGGTGGGTCATAGAAAGAATGTTTATGAGAGATAGTTTTTCAATCACGAGGAAAAAGTTGGGAAGTTAATCCTAAGTTTAAAGAAATCGTGGGGAAAATGTCATTAATTTAATCGATAAGATTAAATTATCATCACATGAAAATAATCCCGTCTTTTGTTAGTGCAGTGAAACGAATGCCAACAGGCAAAGAAAGAAGTGCTGAAATCAAAGCCATGTGCTCTTTACCTTCTCCACTAGCAATTGACAATGCAACTTCCACACTTCTTATTTTTCCTTGTAGTTTTTTCACGAGTTCTGTTTTTAGATCTACAAGTCCAGAAGATTTTATTTCAATAAACTCAAAATCCTTTTCTACATTGAACTTTTTTGCAAAATCATTTCCTATTAAGAATATATTCTCCCATTCTCCTCTGTTAATGACTCCTGCAACCTGGCCCCAAGTTCCTTCATCTTTACCTAAAAAAGCAACTAGTTCCATCTTTTTTCACCAATAATAAAACCTTATTTTTGTTTATAAGTTTATATGTAATCAAAAATATGTAAAATTCTTTTATATAATATGCGGTTATAGTTCTAATTATATTAACTGAAATCAAAAAAACAATGGGCCACCACACCCTAAAGGTTTTTTGCCACGGCAAAAAATCGCCTGCTGGCTAGTGTGGTTTGATTGGCCCTTGTTTTTAGGATGCTCAGAAATTAAAACAAACTGACATCCACATCTTAAAAGATGTGGTTTAATTTCTGACATTAATAAAAATTTCAGTTTCTAAATATAGTGAAAAACATAAATAACTGAGCAAAAATTTATTTCCTTTCCTATAACTTTAAATATTGAAAAAATCTATTTATGTAGTATAAAATGGTAAATAGAATAAAAGATGTCCCACTAGCAGAAATAACTTTAAGAAAATATGAAAAACCAGCTAATCTTGAAAAAAGAGAATTAGTAAGAAAAGTTTGCCTTTCTTTAGGCTTATTGCAGCTTGGTGATTCCAGGGATGTTATTGTTGATATAATGATAGTTCTAACTGAATCTAATAAGAAAAAAGAAAAACTTACAAGTGATGAAATCAATGCAAGAGTAGGTGAAATAAGAAAACAATACAGCCTAGAAAACAAAGGCCTTGCTGAATCAAATATAAGAAGACAATTGAAAAGACTCAGGGATAAGATGATAATTGATAAGTCTGAAAACAAATATTATATGATTGAGAACCTGAGTCTAAAGGATATATTCAGGAACAATATAGAGAAGTTCGTCTTGCCTCAGATAATAGAGAGAGTTAAGGAATATCTAGAGGAATTAGAAAAAATCAGTTGAATATTTAATAAAATCTTTTTAGAATAGGAATCAGATATTTTATTAAATAATCATAACCATATTTTCTTAAAAATTCACGTATTCGCGGAGTTCCTGTATAATAACCACCTGTTGAAACAATGCCTATTTGCCTGCCATTATGGAATAATCCCCCTCCACTTTCTCCTCCAATAATATAATCTGTTGCTCCTATAATATTGCCTACCTTGCCTATTCTTGTCTGCGTTTGTTTGAATTGACCGCATCCTGGACAACCAATCCTTAAAGCAATATCATTAGGTTTTACAACATGGGTTTCAGGTGCTACAGGAACATAAGGTATTTTATCAATTATTGTATCTCCTTTAATTAAAGCTACATCCCATCCACTTCCCCTCCAATCACTAATTCCTCCAATTACAGTTCCTTTAAACTGCCTTTTATCTGACATCTGTATTGTTTCTTTGTATCCAGGCCTTGTTGCACCTCCTAAATGCCCTGCTGTCAAGACTATTGGATAACCATTTTTATCTATACCTATTATTGTTCCTGAACCTCCTCCTGTTGGAATCCTTACACTTGCTTTATAGGGATTTCTTCTTATATTTTCCTCTTCTATTATCAATACCTGTATTGTCCTTTGCAGAACAGCAGCTCCTTGTCTTTCTCCATTATTAGCATAAACTGCTACTTGCTGCTGGGTTTTTGCATCAAGTTCTGAATAGAATTTCTGAACATCAGGAGTCAATTGATTAAAAGTTATTTGCGGAGAAATATAAAAACCTCCAGAAGTCTTGTAAAAACTCATTGAACTTTTAAAATCACTTTTTTTTACAGCAGCATATTGGTCACGGTCATTTGCATATACATCAAAATCCTTTATTGAAACACCAGAATTATCAATCAATGTTATCTTTGCCTGACTTGACAATCTTCCTTGATTAAAATCACTTATTACTCTTCCCTTAGAATCAAAATATAGATTATTGCTCTCAGCATAAATTGACCGTTTATCCAGGTTAACCATGCTATTTCCACTTAATTTAATTCCTGGCATCTCACCTTGATTAGAGGGTTTTTCAACTATGACAACACCATTTTTTGCTTGAACACTCACTGTATTATCATTTGTTATTGTGAATCCTATTCTATTATCAGAATTAAAATATATTCCTGCGCCTTCAGAATTAATAGAGCTTGCAATAATCTTGTCTTTACCCAGATAAAGATAACTTTTATCAGCTTGAATCTTACTTTCTTCAAAAGCTAGATAAAGTTTATTAGGATTATATATCAAAAGCTCTTCATTTCTATTAGTTATTATTGCATAGTTCCTGTCTTCAAGATAAAATCCATCCTGATAACCTATTATTGTTTCTGTATTTTTGTTTTTTATTATCTCTCCATTTGGAAGAGTCATTTCACCACCTGATTTTGTTTTAAATGAAAATACTGCACCATTATCAGCGCCAGAATCTTTTTGAGGTTCTTCTAATTTTGTTCCATCAGGAAGAGTCACAGAGACTTTTTTATCTTCACCAATCTTGACTTTTGTATCAGCTGGAATTGGATAAGTATATCCCTTATATTTTAAATCCATATTAGAACCTGTTTCAAATTCTGCTTTTGTCAACCCTAAAGAAATATCAAATGAAAAACTTCCGCCTTGTTTAATATCATTATAAGTCGTTTTTTTATCAGGTTCATTTTTATTATATACAGAAAAAGAACCTTGCTTTGATAAAGATAAATCGATTTTAGAAGTATCAGCAATAAGATGCACACCTTCGGGTAAATCATATGCTTTATCATGAAAATAATAAGTTGCTTTTTCAGTTGATTCAATATCTGCTTTTATAATATCCCCTTTATCATTGAAAGTGATTGCTCCACCTTCTTTTATTTTATCATAAATATAATCTCCCTTATTTATTTCTCCTCCTTTTTTAAATATAATTCTAACATCATTACCATCTTTTTTTATTATAATATTTTTTAAATAACCTAAATGATTTTTAGGGTCTATTCCATCTCCTTTTGAAAGATAAACCCGAGTATATGAATCTCCTTTATTTCCAATAGCTATTTCTCCATTTGAATCAAATGCGTGAAAAACAGGACGTAAAAGATTTTCTCCATCCACATCAGTTGATTCATAAAAATATACTCCGTTCTCAAGAGATAATATAGTATTTATGGATAATAACAGCAATAATATTGAAAACATTATTTTAAATTTCATTTTTCACTCCTTAATTTATTAGCAAAATAAAAAGAATAATCTCTTTGATAAAGTTTAGATTTATTATCATTAATTAAAAAAACAATAGAATCATTGCTTGCTTCAAGCATATGTATTGTCACGTTATTCTCCTCTGATAGAGTGTATAAACATGTCAAGCAGACATCATCTCTTTTCATTTGCTCATCTTTTATTTCTTTTGCTATATTATAAATTTTTCCGAGTCTTACTGGAACTTCTGCATAAAAATTCTTAAAAAAATACTTTTTCTTGTCTTTAGTTACAGTAAGGGGGAATTCTACATTGAAACTGACCTTATTATCATCTATTTTTGCTAAGGTCTTTAAATCTTTATATTTAACTGAAAAATCAGGAAAATCCCTGAAATCTTCCAGGCAATAATATAAAAAATTATCCATATATAGAGAAAGTTCTTTTTCCAGAATTTCCTTATCCGGCATTAAATCTTTTCCTTGATAAATATAATATGCAATATCAAGGTCTGTTGAATAGTTTACTGGAGGAGCAACATAACCTCCTGTTGTACCAATGTAATATATAGCTTCTTCTCCTGTATTTTTTACACATGTAGATATGTAATTATGCAAAGGATTAATTATTGGAGAGATATCAGATTCAGGATGTTCTCTTATAGAAAAGAAATACGCTAAAATAAATGATACTATCAATACTCCTATTATCACAAATATTGTTATCTGGGCTTTTCTTTTAACCTCTTTTTTCTTTCTCATTTAAATGAATATAAAAATATATATATAATTCTTTCGATAAATTTGAGCTCTAAAGAAAGGTTTAAAAACCCCTTTTAATATGGTCTAGTATACCTTAGACTACATCGTATAGGCTAAAAAATTCTTAAGCTTTATACGCATAGGTAGTAGGTAGGAGAATATATAATGGCTAATGAAGAAGAAAAAATCTTAGATGCAATTAAGAAAATCAGGGCTAGCAAAGAAAAGAAAAACTTTGACCAATCAATAGACCTTATAATAAATCTAAAGAATTTTGATGTTAGAAAAGAAGCATTCAGTACATTCATCCAGCTTCCAAACAAGGTTAAGAACAAAAATATTGCTGGTTTTTTAGAAAAAGATTCAAAAATTATTGCTACAATAAAAAAAGATGATTTTCCAAGATATAAAGATAAAAAAGACATAAAAAAACTAGTAAAACAATATGATTTTTTTATAGCTAGTGCAAAACTCATGCCGTCTATAGCTACATCTTTTGGAAGAGTCTTAGGACCTGCTGGAAAAATGCCTTCTCCTCAATTAGGAATAATCACAAGTGAAGATGACGCTAGTATAAACGCTATTGCTGAAAGAATAAATTCCAATGTAAAGATAAGAATAAAAGAACCTAGTATAAAGATCTCTATTGGAAAAGAATCTTTATCTGATGATTCTATAATGAAAAACATACTTGCTGTATATCATAAACTTCTTGAACTATTGCCTAAGAAAAATGACAATATCAGGAATGTAAAAATTAAACTAACAATGGGAAAACCAGTGATTGTAGAAATATAAAATGAAATCTAAAACCCCTATGCTTAAAGATAAGAAAGTAAAAGAACTTGCTGGAAAAATCAATAATTCAAAGACCTTGATGATAGTGTCTATAAAAGGATTGCCATCCAAACAATTCCAGGAAATAAAAAAATCAATAAGGCAAGAGGTCACAATAAATGTTGAAAAAAAGAACATCTATTTAAGGGCTTTAAAAGAATTTGGAAAAGAATCTATACTTCCTCTTGAGAAACATATACAAGATTCTTGCGCTTTTGCAATATCAAATGTAGAAGGCTTTGAACTAGCTGGATTATTATCAAAACAAAAAACTCCTGTTTTTGCAAAAACAGGCCAGACAGCTCCAGCTGATATTGAAGTAAAAGAAGGGCCAACAGACCTTGCTCCTGGTCCTGCTATATCTGAACTTGGAGCACTAGGAATCCAGATATCTGTTGAAAATGGAAAAATAGCAATCAAAGCTCCAAAAGTTGTTGTAAAAGAAGGCGCTGTAATAACAGAAGCTGCTGCAGCTGTATTGCAGAAACTAGCAATACAACCTTTCAGTGTAGGACTTAAAATTGTAGCTATTTATGATATAAAATCAGAGAAGATTTACACTAATATACAGATAGACCCTGAAGCAAAAGCAAAGGAATTAAGAGAAGCTGCTGGAAGAGCATTAGGACTTGCACAAAAAATATCTTATTATTGCAAAGAGACTATTGGTTATCTATTAGCTAAAGCAAATATGCAAGCAAAAGCAATTGAAAATAAAATTAATACTAATTTAGGAGAAGGTAATTAAAATGATTCAAGAACTTATTAATGCTGATAAAAGATATTCTGAAGCAATGCTAAGAAGAAGAGTAGATTTAAGAAGAGCAATAACAACAAACAGTTTTTATTATCAAAGCTTATTTGAATTTTATCAGGGATTAACTAATCCTGAAGAAAAAATGGAGGTTGCTTATGAATTAAATTATTTAAATCAGCAATTAAAAGCTTTACATCATGATCAACTAAATAGAATGGGAGGAACAGCTTAAGATGGAATATATTTATGCGGCTCTAATGTTGCACAAGCTAGGAAAACCTGTTAATGAAGAACATATAAATAAAGTGCTTCATTCTACTGGAGCTTCTATAGATGAATCCAAGGTCAAAAGCCTTGTAGCAAGCTTAAAAGGCGTTGATATAGATTCAGAACTAGCTAATGCAGTTGTTGCAAGTGCAGGTCCTGCAAGTGATAGTGCTTCAAGCAAGCCTGCAGAAGAAAAGAAAGAAGAGAAAAAGCAAGAAGAATCTGTAGCAGGCCTTAGTTCTCTATTTGGTTAATAATTTGGTTTATTGAACAAATAGGGGCAAACCTAATCTAATTATAGTCAAGGGCGCTTAAATTTCCCCATACTGCGCCTTGACTTATTAGGAAAAGCCAAAATTTTGGTCTTTTACTATAGGTTCTGATTACTAAAAAGAGATAGTAAATAATATTCTGTTTCTATATAATGGAAGATAAAAAGGACTTGTTTCTTATCGAAGATTAAGAGTAATGAAAACCAAACTAGCTATGAATGATTTTATTATATTTTGGATTGAGTTCTAATGCTTTATCAAAGTAATAATCCCTTTTATTTATTTTCCCTAATTTTTTATAAACTAAACCTAGATTATAACAAACGTCAGCTGAATTCGAATTCAGTTCCAATGCTCTTTCAAACTTCCTTATAGCTTTATTATATCTCCTTTTTGAGAATATAGAACTCCAAGATTATCATGAATTGAGGAATTTTCAGGATTCAATAAAACAGCTTTTTTCAATAATCTTTCAGATTCATTCAAGTCTTTTTTTATTAAATAAACGCCTCCAAGAGCTAGATAATATTCAAAATCTTCTTTTAATTCAATTGCCTTTTTTAAGAAAATAATAGCTTCGTCAAATCTTTCTAGTGCTAATAATTCGCGTGATAATTCAAAACATATTCTATCTTCTGTTTTTTCTTTAAAATCCTTGTTTTCCATTCTTTTTTTTAACAGGCTTATATATATTTCTTTTTTATTTTCTAATCTTTTTTTGTCCAACGCTCCATGATGGTGTATTACAACGCCACTTTCTAATATCTTTCCTTTATTTTTTAATATAGAGTTAAAAACAGTTTCATGGATCTTTCCTTCAAAATAATAATCTTTTTTAAAGAATCTTAAGAGTTTTGATAGATAATATCCTGAAGCTATCTTGCTTTCTTCGTATCTGTCATCTTTAGTTGATATTAATCCTGCAATACCTGTATCATTAGTATAGGTCCTGCATAATAATACAAAACCCTCTGCATCTTCTTTAATCAAATCCCTTAATTTTTTAAAATCCAACCTTGAAATAGATTCGTCTGCATCCAATATTAATACGTGGCTATAGTTTGCTTTTTTTAATCCAAGATTCCTTGCAGAAGAAAAATCTTCATCCCAAATATAATCATAGACTTTATCAGTGAATTTTAATGCAATATCTTTTGTCTTATCGCTCGAACCAGTATCAACTATAATAATCTCATTTACCAAACCCTTTATAGAATTCAAACATGTTTCAAGATGTTTTTCTTCATTTTTAACAATCATGCATAAGCTTATACCTTCATTTATTTCTTGCATGTATTAATATAAGTTATTGAAGTTATAAAGATTGTTGGAATATTAGTATTGAAATCATTCAAGAAAAAGATTTAAAAGGAGGCTACTATTTTCATAAATGTAGATTTATAGAAGATGATCCCGTCAGGGTTTAATCCTATTCTAATCTGTACAAAACATATGATGCCGCTGTGGGACAATGGTACTCCAACCGCCTTGAGAGCGGTGCCTTTACGGCCTCCCGGTTCGATTCCGGGCAGCGGCGGTTATCACATCTGAGAACGCTTCGACATCGTGACATGACATCCTCCCCACCCTAAAGGTTTTTTGCTGCGGCAAAAAATCGCCTGATGGCGAGTGGGGTTTCCTACGGACGAGCTAAATCTTATTCTTCCATCATCCAAACTGTTCCATGATGTTTGTCTTGATTTCTTATGTACTCATTAACAACATCAATCTGAACAAACCCTAAAGATG
>JAUYDD010000139.1 GCA_030704765.1 Nanobdellota archaeon
AATCGCCTACTCCATCCTGAAGGATGGAGTTTGATCGGCGATTTTTCTGATTCGGAAATTTTTAGGATGCTCGAGAATTGAAAACTGTAACATTAGCTACGACCACATGATGAATCATGAGGTTTTCAATTCTCGACATAACAAAGTGCGTTAAACTGGTGTTATATTCAATAAGCGGGCTGGCTAAAAGAACTTATTATGTTGTTTTGTAGTCTACGACTATACTTCTTTGTTCATCTGGTACGCCAAAATCATCAAAGATCCCAGTTATAATATTAGTTAGCACTTTTTTATCTTGTGGCTTGACAAAGTGCCCTTCGCCAGTTGCGGGATTTATTTCTGTATTTAGTCTTGCAGATAATTTTTTAAGAACAGCTAAATGTTCATTAGAACCATGAATGGGATCATCACAAAATACGCTAAATGGGGGACATCTTGGATCAAATCCAAACATAAAATGATACTCAGACCTACTTTCTGCATTAATATACCCCCTTAAAGCTACAATAGAATCTAATGATATATCACCACTGTCAAAGTCAGATAACATAATACCATCTATTCGTTTTATTCCTTCTCCTAATTGATAATCAAGTGGCATTGTATAAATTCAGTAATATGAATAGTATATAAACCTTTCGATATGTTACTACTATTAAGTTTAAACATTATTACGCCTGCCCACTTACTCTTCGCAAAAACCGTTGTACTTTGGCTCGGTCTTTCTGCGGAAAGACGAATATAACAGGAATTTAACGGTTCCGAAGTCTTGTAGGTTTCTCCACCCAAATTTTGTTCCATCCCTATTCGTTCGTTTAGGGGTGCTTCGCCTCGGGCTCACTCACGAGGGAACAAAACTTCTCTTAATTACATACATTAGTTTCAATTCAAGATTTTGGCTGGAAAGAACAAAATTTTTGGACTTTTTCAGATATTTTTTCTTGTTTATCTTTATCGCTATTTATAACTAAAAATATCTTTTTCTTACCAAACACTACATCAATTCGAAAATTATTATTTTCAAAATAAAAGTGTCTATCAATATAATCATTAATATCTTCTTCTTTTGTTAAAATATATTCACCATCATCTCCAGGGGGCCTTCCAAAACTATATATTTCAATATTTGATGACTCTTCACCAAACCCTAAATCAACTAATAATTTTCTGAATCCTGAAAAGAATTCTTGCTTATTTTCTAATTCATAATAATTATGTTTCTCAGATTTTTTAAGTCCAAGAATTTTTAATGGATTCATTTAATAGTAATAGAGAAGCGTTCTATATAAACATTACGCCAAAATCCCGAACTTTGCGGACGCAATTTTCCCACACGATTCATGGGAAAGAAACTAACAGCGATTTAACAGAAAAATTGGTCGCTAAAGTTAAATTGTCAAGCAATTTTCCGATTTTTCCTAAATTTGATTTCAGCTCTGAAAATTCTCGCACATCTGACATCGTCGAGGCTCGAATTTTCGCGGGAATCAACTTTAGTAAATCGCATACGTTAACCCCAAATTTAATACAAAATAACCTCATTAAAACAGAAAAGTATTTAAGAATAATAGCATTAAAATGGAAAGATTTAAGTTAGAAGAGATTTACCATCTTTTAAGATGTAGTTTCTTTCTTTCGCGAAAGTATTTATTTCTCATTTGATTATGAAATTGGGCTTGACTTTAGCCCAATGTATATTTTTTTTATAGAAATCCAAAAAAATAAAAATTTTATAAAATTTTTATCTTCTATAAAAAATAAAAAATAAAAAGGTTTTTAAATGAATTTTTTTTTAAAATAATAAGAGTACATATAAATGATACCAAACAAGTTATTTTTTACAAAAGGAGTCGGAGTCCATAAGGACAGGTTAGCTTCATTTGAACTAGCATTGAGAGATGCAGGAATTGAGAAATGTAATCTTGTCTATGTTTCTAGCATACTTCCTCCTAATTGTAAGATAGTGCCTAAAGAGGAGGGTTTAAAGTTCTTGAGTCCAGGCCAGATAACTTTCTGTGTCATGGCAAGGATGGATACAAATGAACCTAACAGACTCGTGGCTTCTTCAATTGGAGTAGCTGTACCAAAAGAGAATGATAAGCATTATGGATATCTTTCAGAGCATCATTCTTATGGGGAGACTGCAAAAAAAGTAGGAGATTATGCAGAAGATCTTGCAGCAACGATGCTTGCAACAACCTTGGGTATAGAGTTTGATTCAAATACTGCATGGGAAGAAAGAGAACAGGTTTACAAAGCAAGCGGTCAGATATTCAAGACAACATCAATCACCCAGTCCTACGAAGGTCATAAAGATGGGCTTTGGACAACTGTGATTGCTGCTGCTGTGTTATTGGAATAAAATTATTATTTATTTTTCTATTTATGTCAGGAATCTAAAACCCTATAATTTATTATGTCGGAAATTGAAAACCTCATCTTTTAAGATGAGGTAGTTTACCTGCATTCAATTTCCGAGCACAAGAAAATTGTTTTATGCAATTTTCTGTGCAGAAAATTCTTCTGAAAGAATTTTCATGCATCCTAAA
>JAUYDD010000204.1 GCA_030704765.1 Nanobdellota archaeon
AAGTAACTATAAAAGATTGTCAAGTAGCCCTATAACATTTTTTATAGAAAAATCCTCTTGGAAAATCTAAACTGTGAATCATGAAACAGTTATTTAGAAACCTGTGTTTCAAACTGCATTTTAACAACACCACTTTCATAGAGTTTTCTTAACCTTTGTAGTAAAGGTAAAGTTTTTGTTCTAATTTGTTGTTCTAATCCTGAACTTCTAATAACCTCTCTTGCTTTTTCCATTAAATCTAAATCTGAAAGATATCTATCGTGGATATGTAAATCCCCTGTAGCAAATAAGTCTAAAGGAACTTCAAATTGTTTGTTCAATACTAATAATAAACCTGTAAGACCACTATTCATTAATAATGATACTAAAGGATTATTATCTATATTTTCTATTGCTTTCGAAACAGGGATTTCATAAATGTTTCCTCCTGAAAAGGATTCAAATCTTCCTAATTCAGGATAAGTATTTCCATTAGGATTAATATATAACTTATGATAAGGAAAAACTAATGGAAAAGGGTGGTACTCTAATAAATCTTTATAATGAACTAATTCTTCTAAACTAAAATTTCTCCAAGAAAAGAAATCATCAGGTTGGTTTTTAGCAAATCCAAATTTTCCTGCATTTAATCTAATAACTTTTACCCTACTGCCCTCTGTAAAAACAATCTCCTTACTTTCTTTATTAATTCCCTGAACTTTCCCTGAATTTTGTAAATACCTAATCACAGAATTAAAGTTTGTATAATCTCTATATTTTTCTGAGGGATCTGTAGTTCTAATTGAAACAAAAATTGTTGGTCCAAAAACCTCTAATGCTGCAAGAATAGTATTTCCAGCATATTCTGAAGGGATCTTATGAAACTGGTCAACTGATACATCAATTCCATTATATCCTGATCCAATATAATTCTCATCAACTGAAAAATCAAACCCTACATCTTGAATTCTCTGAAAACATTCTTTTGCATTATCATAACTATATCCAATTCTACCATTAGTAACTAAAAATCTAGGAGAAATGCCAGATTGACTTGCTTTTTTTGTAATGTCCAC
>JAUYDD010000208.1 GCA_030704765.1 Nanobdellota archaeon
CAAAAAAACAATGGGCCACCCACACCTAAAGGTGTGGGTTTGTCACAGGCCCTTGTTTTTAGGATGCTCGAGAATCGAAAACTGTAACATTTGCTACGACCTCACGATAAATCATGAGGTTTTCGATTCTCGACATAAATTAATTTATTCAGTGAGTTCAAAGCTTCTTGCTTCAAAAAATCTATTATCAATATGAAATGATACTGTATATGTTCCAGGACCATGAATATTAAAATCATTTCTTAAATCTATATTCATAGGCATATATAAATTATCCTTCTCGATTATTCTTTTATATGATGCATATTGTTCACCTCTTGGATTAATTACCTTCATTTCTGCCTCTCTGTCTCTAGAGCCAACAGCATGTATAACAGAAATCATTTTTTCATTTCTTCTATATTGTGATTTATTCTGCCCTATAAACTCGCTGTCAACTGCAGAATTATTTCCATCCATATCTCTCCAAAAATTGCATATAAATGTCCTAAATGAAGATTCCCTGGCTTGTTCACCATGTTTGTGTATAACAAATTTTCTTGCTTCCCAAAACTTTCCACCTATATAAAAAGTTGCAACATACGATCCAGGACCATAATATTCAAACATTTTTTGTGGAGATAGATTTGACCATCTCCATTCATTATAAGGTAAATTAAAATTGAGGTCTTTTGAATGTATTTCTTTACCCAGGGGTGAATATATCTTAACCATACCTCTGTTAAAACTTTTTCTATCTTTTTGATTTAAATATATTCCCGCAATCATTATTTGCTCACTGCAAAATATATTTCTATCAAGTGCATCAAATTCAGACCATGATAAATTACTATCGTTGTTCTTGTCACTAGCATCATAAGCTAAAAAAGTCCTTGAAGTCTCGTTTTGATCATTTCTATTGTTGTTTATAATAACAACTTTTGTGTTTCTTGCTTGAGATGCATTTATCCACGCCATGTCTCTATTGAGTTGAGCAAGACCTCTTAATAATGTGCCATCCTTGTAATCAACATTATTAGCTACAACTCCAAGCATAGAACTTACAGCCATATGAGTCATTGCTTGGTTCATTTTCTCTTGATCAAGATTATCAATGATAATGACTTGCTGTGCTAATGCAGTTGATTCTAAGCTTCTATGGATATGGCTAGGAGTTATAGCAAATACAGTTCCTAATAATACTTTTTCTACTAATCCCCTAAATAAGTTTTTTCCTTTCATTTAAATCATTATATATTTAAGATTTATAAATTTTATCATAATGCAATAGAATCATCTATATCCTTTAAAATATTCCCTTTAAGAGGGTTAAGAAGTAATTTAAAAAATTATTTTTCTATGCTTTTACACCACAATATCATATCTTTCAGGAATTCCTTTTGAAAAAACAATCTGATATAATTGAATAGCTCTTTCTAAGAATCCAGCTTCACACATATTAAGATAAATTTGGAATCTTTTTAAGGTTTTTGTGCTATATTCTCTTTCTTTAGAACTTAAATTTCTCCACCAACATCTTAATGTTAGAGCATAATCTGGCCCAATATTTTGAACATGTTCTGGAATAAATAATCCCTCTGCAGCTTTTAATATTTGAGCTAATGATGGATGTTCTCCTCCTGGAAAAATATCTGTTCCAATAAATCTATCAACAACTCCAGGAGATACACTATCCTTTCTTGCAATGAAATGAGTTATTAATCTTCCGCTTGGAACTAGTAGGTTATCTATTAATTTCATATATTTTCTGTAGTTCTTTCTTCCAACATGTTCTAGATTACCAATTGACACTATAACATCAAATGGTTTATCAGAATCATCTACTGCATCCCTGTAATCTTTTTCTTCAAATCTTACATTATTATGATTATGTTCTTTTGCATATTTAATTTGTTCATGAGAAATATTATATCCAACAACACTAACCCTAAAATTTTCTGCAAGATAATTAGCAAGCCCTCCCCAACCGCATCCAACATCTAGAACTTTCATTCCAGGTTTTAGTTTTGCTTTTCTTCCAACTAATTCAAATTTTGTATTTTGCGCTTCATCTAAATCAGATACAAGTTCATCTTTTCCAATTCTTTTAAAGACTCCGCAAGTATAAGCCATAGTAGAACCAAGCATCCTGCTGTATAACTCATTTCCTAAATCATAATGCTGTTTTGCAACTCTTTGTGATAATCTTCTATTTTGGGGATTTGTGATTAATGGTTTAAGTTTCCAGATAATATCTCTAATTAATATATCTGGTTTCATTATTTTTGCTAAAAGTCCTAAAGATAATGCAGGAAAATCCCTTTTAACCTTTCCTCTTAAATCATTTTTTATTACCTTTCTATAAAATTGAACTAAATCTATAGTATCCCAATCACCATCTATAAATGTTCTTGCTAAACCTAAAGAACCTTCTCTTAGGAATCTTTTATAACATATAGGATTTCTTACAACCATATCCCAGTCTCTACGCTTTTCGCTTTCTTTTTCAATAACTCTTATATCTACAGATTCTAATAATCTTTCTACAGTTCTTTTATACATCATTTGAAGTTGATAAATAAAACGGTTTAAATAATTATTGTATTTATTTAGGTAAGTATTCTATAATGTCAATTCTGTTATATTCTAAAGAGAAGTTTGAATAATTAATATTCTGAAATTTACAACCTTTAAAAATAGTAAATTTCAGCGTTTCAAACTTCTTATTAGAGAATTTTGGTAATTTTGCAAAATTCTCTAAAGATTACAAAAACTTTAAAAAATATGTCTGTATCATATTAATAAAATGGCAATTCCATTGACACATAGAGTTGGTGAAGGTGCAAGAATATATACTCCTTGTGGGTATGTTGATGTTATTGTAAAGAAGATTTCAGGTACAGGAAGAAAAAGAGAAGTTGATCTAGCTATAATGACAGAAGATAGCAAGACCCAGTTTCATCTTACTTATAATGATGGAGAAATAGAACTTGTTGATGATGTTGTTTTTAGAATAAGGCCAGGTGTTAGAACTGCTGGTAGTTTAATATGTTTAGATTATTCTATACCTAAAGATCATCAAATTGACCAAATTCAAGAAGTTGATGGTAAAATTATGCTTAAATATCCTGATAAAAGCCAATATATGAAAAAATAATCCCTTCTTTTGATGTCGAGAATTGAAAACCTCACGATTTATCGTGAGGTCGTAGCAAATGTTACAGTTTTCAATTCTCGAGCATCCTAAAAATTTCCGAATAAGAAAAATCGTCTATCAAACTCCATTCTTTAGAATGGAGTAGGCGATTTTTCAGGAAATTTTTTTGATATAGAGTTTTATTCATTATCAGCAATTTCTTGAACTTTTTTGAAATTGATGATTTGATAAAAATTTATAAGATAAATTTTATTCATTATCAGCTAATCCTTTTCTTTGTCTTATGCTTCTTATGACTTCAGGTTGTATTGATTGGGGGACTCTTTCAAAAGATTGGTCTATCATAGAGAATGTTCCTCTTCCTTCAGTAGCGCTCCTTAAGTCAGATGCAATTCCAATCATAGCAGCAACAGGCATTTTGACTTTTACAGTGACATGGCCTGCTCCTTGTTCAATATCAATTATTTGCCCTCTTTTTGATTGAATAAGTTTTGTCAGGTCCCCCATATGTTCTATTGGACCCTCGACTAATAATGTCTGGACAGGTTCAAATAAGCAAGGTGTAGCAGTGTTGATGCTCATTCTTATAGAGTCTCTAACAGCAGGATATACTTGTGCAGGCCCTCTATGTATTGCATCCTCATGAAGTTTTATATCAACAAGGCTTATCTTTAGTTTAGTGCAAGGTTCTCTTGTTAGAGTTCCTGCATCTATTACTTGTTCTATTCCATCCAGAATCATCTCAATTACTTCACCAAGATGTACTTCTCCTTTGATTTTCGATAGAATTGCACATCCTTTATATATATCTACATATTTTCTTGCTTCATCATTGGATATATCGCATTCATTAAGTTTCTTCCATACTTCTTCTTCTCTTTTCTTGAATCTTCTTTCAGGAAGTTCTCTGTTCTTTATTGCTTGATATACACTATCTTCTAATGGCTCAACTTCAATAAAGAAAAGATTATGCTTGTTTGGAGATTTTCCTTCTCCTGTCTGTCCTTTTTTCATTACAGTCTCCCTATATACAACAATAGGTTCAGAAGTCTTGACATCAACTCCTTTTTCTGTTTTTATCCTGTTCTCAATTATTTCTAGATGAAGTTCTCCCATTCCTGACATTAAGTTCTCTCCAGTCTCTTCATTTATTTCTATTTTTAATGTTGGATCTTCTTTTGCAACTTTTTTTAAAACTTCAATTAATTTAGGAAGGTCTTGAGGTTTTGGAACAGTTATTGATTTAGTTATGACAGGATCAAATATATGTCTTATATTTTCAAAAGATTCATGAGGATTTATTGTTATTGTCTCTCCAGGTTTAGATACAAGGCCTGTTATTGCAAGTACATTTCCTGCTGGAACTTCTTCCATTTGTTCAGGTTTTATTCCATTGTATACTAAGACCTGTTGTATTTTCTGTTTTTTCTTTTCATTATTTAAATATACCTCCATTCCTTCTCTTAAAGTTCCTGAGAATAATCTTCCTGCATTAATTTCTTTTCCGCTTCTTGGTTCAATTATTGTGTTAGTTATCACAAAAGCTACTTCTCCATTCTTGTCACATGATATTAATCCTTTTCCAAAATCACTTGTAGGGTCTCCTTGCCATATTTTTGGTATCCTGTATTTCTGAGCATCAATAGGAGATGGAAGATGTTCTACAACAGCATCTAAAAGCACTTCAAATAATGGGGCATTTTTCCAGACCCAATCTTTTCTTTGTTCTTCTGTCATAGTGCCATCATACAAAGAGATAATGTCTTTGAAACTTATGCCTTTCTTTTTCATATAAGCTATAGAGAGCGCCCAATTGTCTTTTGCACTTCCAAATATGACACTGCCATCCATTACATTGACTCTCCATTTTTGCCTGAATTCTGGTTCTGCTATTTGTTCAATTAATATATTAAAATGATCTATTATTTTCATGAATCTTTCTTGCATTCCTTCAGGAGTCAATTTCAATTCTTTTATCATCCTATCGACTTTGTTTATGAATAATATTGGTTTTACTCTTTCTCTTAATGCTTGTTTCATTACAGTTTCTGTCTGGGGCATTATGCCTTCAGAAGCACATACTAATACGATTGTTCCATCAATAGCTCTCATTGCTCTTGTAACATTTCCAGAGAAATCAATATGTCCGGGAGTATCAATTAGATTGATTAGATATTCTTTTCCTCCAAGTTCATGAGCCATAGAGACATTAGCAGCATCAACAGTCAAGAGCCTTTCTTGTTCATCAGAATGTTGCCATGTTACCATACCTCTATCTAGATTACCAGCGAGTTTTTCAGACATCATTCCAGCAGCAGCCAGTAGATTGTCAGTTAGGGCGGTATTATGAATAACCATTCCATCGGAAATAAAATTATGTGTCTCTGGAATTGTAAAATCATAAACAATTTCTTGAAAACCTTGTGAAATTGAATTCACTTCTATGAATGCTAATTGTTCTGAATCAAAATCTTTTAACTTTTTATTTAAAATCATCATTTGATTTCCTACTTTAATTTTATCACAAACAACACTACCAGAAACTTTTTCTATTAGAATATCTAATTTTTCAGATTTTTTTTTAAGGAAAAATCCAATTTCTTTTTTAAAATTAATTGCCGATAATCCAGATATTGAAATTGTGTTATCTTTTTCTTTTATTGAAATGCACCCAAATCTTAATAATAATAAATGCAAATCTTCAATCATTTTTTTACTAACAGAGCTTATTGTTATAGCTCTTCTAGATTTTTCAACACAACCATCTGTATCAAAATATCCTCTTAATAAACTTGCTGCATATTTATTGTCAGATTTAAAAACAAAACTAGAAATTTTTATATTATGTGATTTTTGTTTTAAAGGATAATCAAATAAACATTTTAACATATAAGCTAGAGTCATATTTGTGTGAATTTCAGGAGTTTTTTGATGCCATTGTTTTTTAATAGGATTAATTCCCAATGTTTTACAAATTCTAACTAATTCGTTACCAAGTTCATCTTTTCCTACTATAAATTTTTTTCCAGAACCATCACCTAAAAATAATCCAGCAATATAAAAAAGTTCTTCAAAATTTTGGGGTAATTTCATTTTTAAAGAATTTCCACCAAACTGTTTTCCTGTTCTATAATAAATAAATTCTATATTTTCATAAATCTCTTCTAGATTGATTCCAAATAATTCTGATATTTTTAATAGATCATTAAGATTATATCTATTCTGCCATATTCCATGATAAAATGATTTATTTTTTATTGAAATTCCTATTTTCTTATTTAAGTTTTCAATCCCATAGTCAATAATTTTTTGTTTTAACAAAATATGAAAATTATCTTTTAAATTTACATAAAAATTTTCATTTGAAAGTTTTGATATGATTTCTTTTTTTATATTTAAATTTGAGCTAGTCTCTAATTTCCTAGCACAAACAATCCTATCCCCCAATCTCAAATCCTTTGCTTCTATATCTAAAAATCCATCTTTATAGGCAACATATTTGTGTTCAGGAGTTGTTTCAATCTCAAAACCATTTCTTAACTTTATCTTGATTGTATTTCCTCCAAGAAGCCTCCAGGCATATTGAATTTCTTTTTTTTCTATTTTTCCTGCATCTTTGTTTAGTGTAAAAATTTCAATTTTTTTATTAGGCATAAAAACAGTATGTTCTTCATTTTCTTTAAAAACAGAACCATCTGAAGAAATCTCTTCATATATTTCTTTAGCAGTTTTAACAGACCCGTCAACCATTAATAATCTTGAATCACCAGCAACACATTTTCCATGATGGATATGCGCTGAAGTAGCGATGTTTCTAATATTTTCTTGTGTATATATGAGTCTTTTTATTTTCTCAAATGGAGTTTCCTTTTTTGCCATTTTTCTGTTTTTATTTTTTAAAAATGGCAAATTGAAAATTCTTAATTTTCATTTTTGCCATGTTAAAGTTTATGATTCAAAGTTTTTAAATTTTAATAGCCAAAAAAATCTTTGATTTTTTTGCCATTTTCAAATTTTTCTCAAATTTTTACGAAATTTTAACAGATAGAAAATTTTATAAATTTTCTGTATGTGAAGGTTCGTAAGAACCGAGTAATTATCTTTAGAAGTTTAAAAAAAATTAAACCCTAATTTTAATAAATATTGATATTAAACACGGTTTAAAAAGCTTTTTATCAATTTTCATCATTTTCTGTTTCTTCATTTAGAATTTTTCAAATATCTGTTCATCAGTGTTCTCTTAGGCCTTTCTTATTTTTCTTCCATAATATATTGCAAATTGCATAAATAAGCATATACGCAGTACTTATCTAACTTATAAGTTTTTATGAAGTCTTTGCTGATTCTAGCTCAAACTCTTTCCACCTTTTTGGTATTTCAAGTAGGACTCCTTGTCCATGTCTTTCTAAAGTCTGCTCAATCTTTCTCATTCCCCTTTGGTATGGGTTTTCCTCATCATTGACAAATATCTGTTTTATTGGATAAATATTTCTGAAATATTTTCTTTCACAATATCTTGCAAAACCTTCAATCCATTCTTTTTGGACTGTCCAGTCACCTTTATTTAATCTCATTTGATTAAGGAATACTGGTTCTTCATTAACGCTCTCCCATAATGCATGAGAAAGTTCATGCACAATTCCTTGGTCGTTTATTTTTACTCCCCTATATAAAAAATATCTTGTGTTATAGCCAAAACAAAAATAAATGTTCTTGTTTTCATATGCGAAAAAGACTTGTCTCTGGCATAGTAATTTATGTAGCACAGTATTTATTGCTGTTCCAATCTTTATTCCTAACTCTGTACCTGGAGAAGTTTCTATTCTTCTTGAAGTTATATTTATAACATGGTCTCTTGGCCATTCTTTGTAATCTTTTACTTCAACATTTCCAAGAGCTATTCCTATAGTATCTTCAATTCTTGGCTGATAATAGCTGATAAGGCTCCTAAGATGTTCAAGATATTCTTTTTTTACTCTTGATGTAAAAGGAAATAAAGACAAACTTGATACAAGTGCCCTATCCCACTCATCATTTCCTGGAAAGCGTCTTATTTTAGGTCTAGGAGGCAATGAAAAATATTCTACAAGGTCTTGTAAATTATTTCTATTTGTCATTCTTAATTTTATCAGAACTCTTCTCCCACAAACCACTTACAACCAACTACTAACGATATTTACCTAGCACTATCAGCCTGCTTTTCAGAATCTCTTTTCTTTATCATAGCATAGCTGTCAGGTTCAGCCCTGTAAGCTTTTATTATCTCATTAGCTAATGCTTCTTCAATCTTTGTTTTTTTATTGAAAGATTTATCATAACTTCCTTGTACTATCATCCTTAACGTCATTGTGACTTTTCTTAATGGAGAGATATCAACTGCTTGAGGATATCTTGCTCCTCCGTATTCAATCACAGTTATACCATCTCTTGGAGCTGCATTTTCTATTGCAGTGACTAAAACTTGTACAGGATTTGTATTTGTCTTACCTTCAATTATCTTTAAGCAGTTTAATACAATCCTCATGTTTTGTGAAAATTTTCCAGTTTTCCAAAATGTCTGTATCTTATGTTTTTTTCCTCTATGTCCAGGAACAGCAACAAGATTTGCAAACAGCTCAATTAAGTTTATTTTTGATTTTGAAAATTTTTCCCTGACTCTTCCATAACTTTTTACAACAAGTTTTGGTTCAAGATTTACGTATCGTCTCATTCCAGGATCATTGACTTTTACTTCAGATACATCATAAAGGCCGAACAGTTTGAAACCTTCTTGTTTCTTTTTTGTTTCAACTTCTATAAGTTCATTCTCTATTTCTTGTATTTGTTCTTCGTTCATGTCTTCAGTCTGCCCTGTTTCTGTCATTTTATCATCAAATAATGTGGTTTAGGTATATGATGAAAATTATCTAATCTTAAATTGCCTGCATCTGGTGTGTCTTCTCTTGGTTCATTCATTTCTCCTCTTTTAAGTTTTCCAAATCTTTGGCTATAAAAATCATCATTACCCCTATCTAACCTAAAATTGTTTGTCATGTTTATCTTACGAAGCTTTTCCTCTATAAGCGAGTATATGAAAATTAATTTTAATTTTCATCTTCTACCTTTCTCTATCTTTCCTTTCCACAATAGTTTCAAAGGCTGGTCATTTACTTTAATAACTTTCCATCTGACTCCCGGAATATCACCTTTGCTTCTTCCTTGTTTTCCTCCAATCCTCTCGATTAAGACCTCATCATGTTCGTCAATGAATTTTTGCGCTAAGTTTCCTGGAATGAATGCAGTGACTGTCCTAGAATTTTTTATTAATTGTACTTTGCAGCATTTTCTCATTGCAGAGTTAGGCTGTTTTGCTTCTTTTTGAACTTTTTCAATCACAATCCCTTTTGCTTGGTTTTTTCCTCCAAGTGGATCTGATTTCTTGAAAAGGTTCAAGGTCCTGACTTTATAAGGCCTGTCTTTCCATCTGAATTTTCTTCTGTTCTTTATTAGTTTTGTTGCGTTTCGTAAACCCATTTTGATATGAATAAGTTTAATAATTAATGATAATATTAAGGGTTTAAAAAGCTTTATGTTAACCTAGCCTTGCGTACATATTATTTAATTTTCTTAAAATAAGATAATCTTGCTCGGTTGTGCAAGATTATCCTTGCACTTACTTGTACAAACTTGCTATGAAGCCTTATCTTGCTGACAATCCCAT
>JAUYDD010000051.1 GCA_030704765.1 Nanobdellota archaeon
AGATAATGGGACAGAAATGTCCTATTAGAATAAATAAAATAAATCATGCCAAATGCATCGGCAGAATAAAGCAGTATCAATTCTATCCCATCTTCTTTGCGATACTTTCCAACCCAAGACTTTCTTATCCTGAGCCCATCCATTTTCAGAGTTTACCCTCTTAAAATATTCTTTAATATAATCCCAGGTATCTTCAACAAAAGATTTCATAGCATTAAGCCATTCATCTCCATGCCCTAAGCCTGCATTTGACTTTGGAATTATGTAAACTTTTGAATCTGGAAATTGCTTTACATAACAAGGATTACTGTAATATCTATCAAGTCTTATTGACTTGATTGAAACATCTAATAATTTTAGCATTTCCATTGCTTTATCAAATGCTCTCTTTTCACTGATTAAACTACTTCCATAACAAACATACATTCTTGTCTTTAAATCCATTAAAGCAAACTTGTAAACAAAAGCTTTCTTTTCATCTTTTGAATCTTGTTCTTTCACTTTATCCTTTAGCTTATTAACTTCTGATAAATAATGTTTGCTTATTATCAAACTATATCCTGTGGCATCACCACAGCAATCTATTTCATTAATCTTTTTCTTTTTCAAAAGAAGTATTAGTAAGTTGAATAAAGCAGCTTCTGTTTCAGGATCAGAATAAAGTCTTTCAACAGTTTTATAACTGACATCAATTCCAGTCATAAGAGAAAAAAGCATCAGCATATAAGACATATTCCTGTTGCTCTTACCGAAGAGCTGATGAATAAGGATAAGCCTTAATTTTTCATTAGGCTTCAATAAAGGCCTTACTCCTTTTTCCCTATAGAAAAACAATGTCCTTGTTGCTTCATTTGTAATAGGGGTTAAAATCTTGATTGCTTTTTTTATTCTCCTCTTAAACTCTTTCTCATACAAAGCATAATCAATATCTTCCTCTTCAATTCTTTTCTTTGATTCTTCCCTATATTTAGGAAGAATGGTCTTTTCAAGTTCAATCAGTTTTTCATGAATATCTTTTTCATATAATCTTCCCATTTTATCACCTCCATTTACTATAATAATGCATAACTATATTTATGTTTTTTTATGTTGTTTTATATAATATTATAGTATAGAAAAATATAAATAGTATAATGCCTAACAAATAATTTATAACCTAAATAATATTAATAAAAATATGGTATTTCTAAGAAGTAAAAGAGTAAAAGGCAAAAAATATTATTATATTGTAGAAAGTAAAATCGTTAAGGGAAAGATTAAGCAGTTTGTATTATGTTATCTGGGCAATGCAGATAAGATACTTAAGGTTTTCAAACAAAAAAAGAAAGCCTAATCATTCTTTATTTCTGTCCCAGTTCTGTGACTCAACCCGTTCATAAAGCTAAGTAATATTTATCAAAAATCAGATAAAATTCTAGAATATTAAAGTTGTAATTATATTCTTATCAATCTTCTAATGGTTTAGATTTTTCATTAACCATTTCACATAGTTCATCAAAATACCTATCTTTTGGTTTATATGTTCCGGGCGTATAGAATTCTTTTGAATCACGATGAAAAGTACCGTTTGTCGCATCATCATAAATGTATACTCTGTCAATATCTCCTTTTTTATCTCTGTGAGCTTCACAGGTACAACCATTTGCTAATTTTATTTTATCTTTATTAATCCGATCATATCCATATTTTTTCATTTCTTCACTTTTACTGCTTTCACACCCAGCAATACCTGCAACACCTAATAATCCAATTAGTCCTAATTTCAAAACATCTCTTCTACTTACTTCTTGATTTTCCATATTATAAATAATTAATTCCGCTTTTTAAATATATATCTATTGTATAGATAATGGGACAGAAATGTCCTATTAGAATAAATAAAATAAATCATGCCAAATGCATCGGCAGAATAAAGCAGTATCAATTCTATCCCATCTTCTTTGCGATACTTTCCAACCCAAGACTTTCTTATCCTGAGCCCATCC
>JAUYDD010000206.1 GCA_030704765.1 Nanobdellota archaeon
TTATGAATTTACAATGTGTAATTCATAATTTTATAAATCCTCATCAAGAATTGATAGATAAAACTCCTGCTGAAATGGCTGAGATAATTTTGCCTCTTGGAAGAAATAAGATATTAGGATTGGTAAGATATTTGGCTAAGAAGAGAAACGACGATTAGTATACAGTATCCTTCTATAATCAGATATAAAAAGGTTATTTGCTCGATAGCAAATGACATTGAAAAAGGTTAAGGAGCGATAATATCAACCTTATTTTATTTCAATTCTTCCTCTAAAATGCTTTTAGCTATTTTGAAATCCACGCGCTTGTTTGTCTTTTGCATTATCTGGCCAACAAGATAATTAAAGGCTTTTTGCTCGCCATTCTTCAAATCATCAACAGATTTTTTATTCTCTTTAATCACTTCTTTTACAATCTTTTTTATTTCACCATAATCATCAATAGTCTTTGATTCTTCTGCATCTTTTATTGGAGAATATGAATTAGGTATGAATTTTCTTAAAATATCTTTAGCTTTTAAAGGAGTTATTCTATTTTTATTCAATAGGTCCAAGAGTTCTATAATATTATTTGGATCTATTTTTACATCATCCATTGTCTTTTTGTTGTAGTTCAATACAGAAAGCCATTCTACTGTTATCCATGGAAGTGCTATTTGAAGTGGAATCTTTTCAACAACTTTTTCAAATAACTCCACAATCTCAAGATTTTTTGTCAATACTTCAGCATCAATCTTATTTATCTTGAATTTTTTTATTAATTTATCTAGTTTTTGCATTGGAGATTCTGGAAGGGATTTTTTTAGTTCTTCTATATACAATCTTGAAATCTTGATTCCTGGAAGGTCTGGATCAGGAATAAAACGATAATCAGCTGCTTGTTCCTTTGTTCTCATTAATTCTGTCTTATTTTTTTCACTGTTCCAGCGTCTTGTCTCTTGTGTTTGAAGATTTTCTTTTTTATGGCGTTCTACTTCTGATATTATTGCTTTAACTATTTCTGTTATAGAGTTGACATTTTTTATCTCTGTTCTTTTAGTTTTGTTCTTTATACTCACATTTACATCTGCTTTAATACCTGCATCTTTATTTAGTGCTTTTATATAAGAAAGAGTGAGTACTAATTGCCTTAGCCATACTTCAACTTGTTTTTCATTTTTAAAATCAGGTTCTGTTACAATTTCAACTAAAGGTGCACCTGCTCTGTTATAATCAATTTGGCCTGTTTCTGGATTCCATGCAGCAGGATCTTCTTCTAAATGAACTTCTGTTATGCCTATATCAAGAAATTTTCCATTTTCAGCAACTGGAATTGAATAAGCTCCTGAAATAGTCTTTTGATAACCTGTTGGCATATCAGACCAATCATAATGTTTTCTTTGAAAAATAAGAGGTTTTTTATCTTCTATTAGATTAAGTTTGCAATTCAGCATCAATCCAATCTCTATTATCTTCTTTATAGCTTCTTTATTTGGAAGCATAGGTTTAGAACCCGGCTGTCCAGTGCATATTGGACAGATATTCGTATTAGGTTTTATTATTTTCATGTCATGAAAGTTTTTACATTCACAAAACAATTTTTCACCTGTCTCTATATAGCCGTGTATTTCAAGGCCTATCATTACATCACTATTTGTTTTTTCCATTATTTAAATATCAATTCCTTATTTAATAATCTTATTGTCTAAAAAATAAGTTGGTTATTATCATCAATAATATATAATGCAATACAGATTATTAATATCCCAATAATCTTTAAATAAGGAATATTTTAATAAATAAATGGAAAAAGAGGCAGAAATCCAAGAGATAAAAGAAAAACTTCTCGAATTGACGAGACAAGTCGAGAGATTAGAGAAGAGTTCTAAGAAAAATATCAAATCTGAAACAAAAAAAGAAAAACATAATGTTAATGAAGATAAGAAGAAGTATATTAGGCTATTGATTATTTTAATCATAATACTTTTTTTAGTGGATATCATATCAGTACTTGCTTATTATAAACCTGATTTTTCTAAATTAATTCCTAAAATAAATTCTTCAAATTCAAGAAATGATAATGGAGTCTCTAAATGCAATGATGGAACTATTGAAGGAGAATGTTCAAAAGTACAACCTTATTATTGTTATGAAAGAGAATTATTGAAAAAAGCAGCTACATGCGGATGCTCTAAAGGTTATAAAATCGCATTCCAGGATTGTAAAAAGATTTAAGAGTACTGCAATTTAAGGCATTATACTATCAGTAATTCATATAATATTTATAGTTCTATATCTTAATATTATTAGGAGGTAAAAAATGAGAGAAGATATACATGTTTTAAATAAAAAGGAAATAAAAGAAAAATTAAAAAACATAGTGGGATGGAAATATAAAGATAATAAGATATCTAAAGAACTTAAGTTCAAAGATTTTTTAGAAGCTCTTGGTTTTATAGATGATTTGAAAGATTTTTTTGAAAAAAATGATCATCATCCTGATATACATATTTTTTACAATAAAGTATTGTTTGAATTAACAAGATGGGATGTTGGTGGAAAAGTTACTGATATGGATTTTATAACAGCAAAAGAAATTGAAAAAAGATATTTAAGAAGATAGTTATTTTTATTAATTCTGCTAAGAGAAGTTTTTTATATAGCATATTACTTCTCTATTTATGCCAATAAAAAAACCTAAAAAAATTCATCCTGAACCTGGTGATAAAGTAGAAGTAGTCATGGCTAATAAAAAAGAGACTGGAATATTAATTGAAAGCCATGAAAAAGGTATTTTATTATTAAAGCTAGCTAATGGATATAATATAGGGATAAACAAAGAAGATATAATTGAAGTTAAGATATTGGAAAAATCACAAAAAGATGAAGCAAAAGAAGATTTTAAATCCTCAGGACAAAAACCTTTAATAGATATTATTATAACAGGAGGGACTATATCTAGCAAGCTTGATCCTAAGACAGGTGGTGTTAAAAGCTTGATAGAACCTTCTGAATTTTTTAAAACCTATCCTGAGATATTTAATATTGCTGATATCAGGATAATATCGCCTTTTATGAAATTTTCTGAAAACATGACTCCTGATGACTGGATAAGGATAGCAAGGCTAGTTGCAAAAAGCTTAAAAGACAAGAATGTAAAAGGAGTGGTATTGACGCATGGAACAGACACTTTGCATTATACTAGTGCTGCATTATCATTTATGCTTGGAAAATTAAATAAACCAGTTATATTGACATATTCGCAAAGAAGCTCTGATAGAGGAAGCAGTGATTCTAGGATGAATCTTATCTGCAGCAGTTATGCTGCATTATCTGATATTGCTGAAGTTATGCTTGTTGGACATGCAAGTTCAAATGATGATTATTGCTATGCGCTTTTAGGAACCAAAGTTCGGAAAATGCATACTTCAAGAAGGGATGCTTTTAGGCCTATTAATACAAAACCAATAGCTAAAATCTGGGCTGATGGAAAAATAGATATTATCTCTGAATATAACAAAAGAGAAAAAAGAGAAGTCAATCTAGATAATGTCTTTGATAAAAGGGTAGCTTTAATAAAATTCTATCCTGGACAAGATCCAAATATATTGAATTATTATTTAAAAAAAGGTTGCAAAGCTGTAGTCATTGAAATGACTGGACTTGGCCATGTTTCAACAGAAGGAAAAAATAATTTCTTGCCTATTCTGAAAAATGTAATCAAGAAAGGAATGATGGTATATGCTGTTTCCCAGACTATTTATGGAAGACTTGACCCTTATGTATATGAATCTGCAAGAAAGATTCTTGATTCCGGAGTTGTTTATCTAGAAGATATCCTGGCTGAAACAGCTTATGTTAAACTTGGATGGGTTATTGCACATAAGGAATGGAGAGGAACTGTTGCAACACCTGTTAAAATGCTTGAGAATGTAGCTGGAGAATTCAATAAAAGATTAGATGAGGGGTTTATTAATTGAAATTATCTTCTCATTACAATTAATTTTGCCAAATCTTTATAACCTTCACGACCACAACACATAACAGTCACATTTGATTGATTACATTCTTCTATTGTGTAACTTGTAGTTTTAGGATTAATTGTTCCATGATAAAGATCTGGTTTTGAGTGTGATGCTTGAACATAAACTTCTCTTTTATTATATTCAAAACATAATCCAAAAATACTACTACTTTCATTAGGTTTATTAAAATTAATTACAACTTCTACATCTGTTCTTTTTTCTAAGCTATCTAAAGAAATCTTTCTTGTTTTTTTTCCTTCAAATCCTTCATGGACAGTCACTCTTTTACAAGTTTTAGCAGGAGAATGCTTTGCTGTTTTTATATTTCTTTGTTCATAAATAGGTTTTTTTCTTGTTTTTACCATTAAAATAATATTTGTTTTTTAGTTTTTAAATTTATGTGTAATAAGGAATTCAAGCAAAAACCTGATGAAAATTAACAATTTTTCCTTTTTCTCTTATTGGAACTAATATTCCTCTAATTGTTTCATAACCTAATTCTAATCTTCTTTCAATCTTTCTAGCTTCTAACATTCCTCTCAAGTAATTTATATCTACTTCTCCAGCATCTATCCTATCAAGAATATCTACTATTTCTTTATTATATACTTTAAATATAAAACCTATATTATTTGGTGATGCAAATTCTCCATAAACCATAGGAAAACTTGGTTTATCCACATTCAAACATAAAGCTATATCATGATAATATTTTCTTAAAGGTTTATGATTTGTTACAAGAAGTGCTGGTTCACCTTCAATTCTTTGTATTACTTCTTTAAGAATTCTTCTTTTATCTATACGTCCTGTTAATCTCAAATCTATTGATAAAGGTTTATTAGATTCTAGTTCAGGCTTTAGCTTATATTCCAATACTGTTGACATTATTATTAAATATTTTATATTATTAAATAAATAATTTAAGTTTTTAAATAAATGTGTTCTTGATGTCATAAAACACAAAAGTTTTTTATATTGAGTTGTATTATATTTCAGATGGAAAAAATCCTATTGTGCTTGGATTTTTACCTGATTAAAAATTTAAATAAATGTAAACAAAATTTTTGACATGGAAAAGAAATATATCTGGTTGATTTTGGGAATTATTATAATTTTAGGGATAATTCTTGTTTTTAGAGGCTTTAATGGAGGAGAAGATAATTGGATTAAGGATAATAAAGGATTATGGATAAAGCATGGAAATCCAAAAAATACTCCTGAAAAAGTGAAAATACAGCAAGATGCCCTAAATTGTGCTAATAGTTTGTATAATAATGCTAAAAATACTGGAATGGAGTTCAATTCCCAGTGCTTAGGAACATGCAAAGATTATTCAATTGATATTGTGCATGTACCTAAAAATTCTGAAGATAATCTTGCTGAGAACCAATGCAGTGATTTTAGAGATAGAATAACAAAATATTTTATTGAACTAGATAAAGATGGGAATGTTGTTAGGGTTGTGGATTAAAGAGGATTGAGATAGGGTTCATAATTGTTACATAAACAGAATAACTAACGAGATTATTGGTTCATTGCTCTGGCAGGAAGTTGGACTAAATGGTTGAGTGCTTAAGAAGGAGAGCTGAACTAAGATCAGTTTTAAAAAGAAGTTTTATTTTTTTACCAATCTTTTTTTTATCTCTTTTTTTGAGGCTTTTTTTGCGATACTCCATAAATAATTAAAAGTAGCGAGATTGCCCTTCGCAATTTCTTCATTTTCTATAAGAACTGCATAGTATGGTTCAGTCCAAACAAATATAACTGTTTTCTTGCCAGATACCATTATGGAGGTTGATGAAAGCAATTCATCTGGAACAAATCTTAATTCCTCTCTTTTTCCCAAAATTAAATAATCTTTTTTCCTTGCTAATATCTTTCCATGAGATTTGATGTTCTCTGCTTCTTGTACTATTTTTATTGTTTCGTTCTCAAACCTTGTGCATGCTTCAGACATTCCACCCATACAATAGTACCTAGAATCATTGGATATAACTAGTTTTAACATTGCATATATTCCTTTTCTTCCGCGATATACCTCAACTTTTGTTTCTTGCTTTTCTAAAAGTTGCTTTGCTTTTAATTCAGGTAAGGCCCTTTTTAGCAATTCTTCTTTTTCTCTTAAGTTTTTTAAAAAGATTATAGGATCTGCAGCTAAGAAAAACCTTACTTTTTCTTTTATAATATAAGAGGCAAAACCTTTTTCAATTAATTTATTAGTTAATTGATACATTAGGGTTCTATCTAATGAAGTTAATTCGGAGAGTTTTGTAGCAGTAGTTTCTCCTTCTTGGAGAAGAGCAAGGTACACTTTTGCCTCTTTTTCTTCTAGCCCCATATTTTGAAGAATTTTTTGCAAATCCATTTTTTCTGACCACTTATTTGTTGTTATTAAATCACAACATATATTTAAATATATAGATATTTAGTTATCACTATGAAAAAACAACAATTAAACCTCGAAAGAATAAATGGAGATACTAGCAAGATAAAAAATCTAGGAATGATAGTTGCTGCTATAGGTAAATTTGCATTTAAAGACATGAGATCTAAACCCATTAAAACTGCTTTAATGGCATTAGTGATTGGAGGATTAGGATCTTTATCCTATCATGGTATGAAAGAAGGAGCTGTAGAAAGACAAGCCCAAAATCAGTTATATATCCAAACAGATACAAACAGAGATGGGTCTATAACACCAGACGAAGTATCTGCAGTTTACAAAGAGCTTAGACTCAACTATAATGCCTTTAATCCCAAACCACTTACTTTGGATCAAATAAGAACATATCTAGATAAGCATACCAACAGAATAAATCAATAAACTATCTATTTTTTAATTTATCTTGCATGATTGCTTTTCTATCGTGAGGAAAACGTCGTTAAGTTAATTCTTAGATTAACTAATCGTGGGAGTTTGTTACTAATGCCCCTAAGTTAAGATTTCTTTAACTTTACTTCAAATATTTACTTAAAGTAAAATATTAAAAAGGGATAGATTTATATATATCAAAAGGATACATATTTTGTATCTTTATGATATTAATTTATTGGAGAAAAAATGACATTGAAATTGATTGTAGAAAAATTAGCATGGGATAATAAAAAATTTATTACCTCTAATGAAATAAAAGATTATTGCGGAAAGCTCTCTCTTGATTACCTTACAACAATAAAATATCTTCTTCGCAATAAATATTTAACAAGAATATTTAGGGGTATTTTTTATGTATTCTCAATTGAAGAAAGAAAACTAGGAAAGTCTGAAATGAATTTTTTTGAAATTTTAAAAGAAGCATTAAAAATCAAAGGAGTTAAAAATTGGTATTTTGGCTTAGAAACTGGCTTGAAATTCAACAATCTGACACATGAATACTTTGCTATTGACTATGTTATTAATAATAAGATATTTAGGGCTAAATCAATTATTATAATGAAAAGAAAAGTAAAATTTTACAAACTCTCTCCTAAAATATTTTCGTTTGGAATAATAAAGAAAAAAATCAATTATTCTGATTCAGAAAAAACACTTCTTGACCTATTATATTTAAAGCATTATAGTAGAGAAGAATTTGAAGAAATTGCTGAAGAATTATCAAAAACAAAATTACTTGAATACTCAAAAAATTATAATAAAAGGATTAAAGAGATTGTAAAGGAGATGAAATGAAAAATAAAGAATTAATTGATTTTATCTCAAGAAGGTTAAACATAGCTAGAAGAGATTTGATAGAAAAAGATATTATCATTAGTAAAATTCTATTCAATCTGTCTCAAAATACAGATTTTTTTAAAAATTACACTTTCAAAGGAGGAACTTGTTTAATAAAATGTTATTTTGGTTATTTCAGGTTTTCAGAAGATTTGGATTTTACCTATTTAAACCAAAAAGAATTTGCCAACAAATCAAAAACTAAAATAAGAGTATTAATATCAGAGAAGATTAACAAATTAGGAGAATTAATTGAGATTATAGCTAAACAGCTTGATTTGGATTTTAAAATAGAAAAAGAAAATAAAAGATATGTTCAATTTGGTGGTAGCAATGCATTTGTTACGTTTAAATTATGGTATAACTCCCAAGAATTAGGAAAGGAAACATTTGTTAAAATTCAGGTAAACCATATTGAAAAATTAAATTATCCAATAAAAGAGCTAAACGCAGGATATATAGTGCCAAAAAATCTTGAAAAAGATTTTTCTTTTTTAGTTCAAGAAGAAACAGAGATTCTATTAAAACCAGTAAAAATCAAAGCATATGATTTAAAGGAAATTCTTATTGAGAAAATAAGAGCAATATTAACAAGGAGAGGAATAAAAGTAAGAGATTTTGTAGATGTATTTTTAATAACTGAGAAGGATAAATTAAACTTGAATGATTTTAAGAAAGAAATTCTAGAAAAGGTAAATAATATGCTGAAGTTTGAAAAATATAACCAAAACATAAAGAATAAAGAAACACAACTTAATGATGATTTGATTTTAGGAGAAGAAGAGGCATTAATGCTAACTCCAATAGACAAAAGTTTTCCAAAATTTTTAACAGAGTTTAATGTTTTTTTAAAAGAGATAATAAGAGGTTTGAAGTTATAGGTTCGTGAGAGCGTTCAACTTATAGTTTAACTTATAATATAATAAGTAAAAAACAATTGTTTTCATATAAAAACATATATAGCATTTACTTAAAGGTTATACCCTAAGCTCTTGGCTTAGGGTAAAGCAAAGAAAAATTATAACTATTTTAGTAATGTGAAAATAAGTTTAAAGCTCGCAGATTCGCTTTCTAAAATTGGTTTAGTTATGAAGATTAAAGCAAATGAATATGATGAAACGCGAGTATGTTTTGGCACTAATGATATTAAAGAAAAATTTTGGTTGGACTTGTCCTCCAAAATGAATTGTAAAGATGCCCTATATCCTTGGCATAAGGAGGTTTACTTAAATTTTCTTTCAATTCTGTCTAATTGTTTTTTTATTATTTCAATCTCTCTTTCTGCTTTTCTATTGACTTGATAATCATATTCTGCTCTTAATCTGTCTTTTTGAGATTGTCTATTTTGGCTCATCAAGATTATTGGAGCTTGGATTGCTGTAACACATGAGAGCATAAGGTTCAGAAGTATAAAAGGAAAAGGATCTTTTATATTTCCGCTTATGAATTTCAAAATAAAATAACCTTCTGTTATTATCCAGATAATCAAAAAAGCTAAGAATATTAGGATGAATGTCCAGCTTCCAGCAATCTTAGTCAATCTATCTGCTGCTTTTTGCCCAATAGTTCTTTTATGAATAATGACTGGGTGTTGTTTTTCCTCTTTTTTCATTTTCGAAAAATTTATTTAATTTTTATTTACAATAATCTTTATAAACAAGTTTTTATATATTTTGTTATAAAAAGAAGATTAAAAAAGTTTTCACTAAATATATTGTAACTATATAGTAATTACAATAGAAAAGTTTAAAAACCATTTTTTTATATAGATTATATGAAATCACCAGTCTATACATTAGCAAACGAGGAATTTGCACATTTTGTAAAAATTGCAGAAGAAGTACTCAGAGAAAAAGAAATTCCTCATATTTTAGTTGGAGGAATTGCAACACAAGTTCATGTTCTAGAGAGATTATGCAGACATTACAATAAAGATGTTGTTAGTTTAGTTTCAGATGAAAATTTTAGAGAGCAAGATTATCTTAGGGCAACAGATGCAGTTGATTTAGCATTAAGGTTTCCAGAATATGATGGTCTTGAAAGTATACTTGGTCCTGAGAGAAAGTATTTTCATAATCGAGCTCATCTAGCTACTGGTGCTAAAATAAATGATTTTTGCATGGCAATAGTCCAAGGAGGTGATAATGGTGATTATTTATCTTGCACAGGAGACCATATCTTTAGCTATGGTTTTATAAGGCCTGGAATTCAAAGACCTGAATTTAGTGTTTCAGTTGACAAAATTGAAAGAAATCCTATTTTTTTGAAAATTTCAAGAAAGCCTGATGATTTAGAGGGTTTGGATACAGAATTTTATAATGAATTTGTAAATTCAGGAGTTGATATAAAAATACCTTATTCAGGAGATTATAGTCTAGATTTAAGAGTTCTTAAACCTGAACATCTGTTAGCAGTAAAAATAGCACTTGACAGGCCTAAAGATGCAATGGATGTAAGGAATCTTGTTTATGCAATGCGTTTAGTTGGAGAGTTTGATAAAAGAAGAGATTTTCCAAGAACTCTGTATCAATTAAGAAAATATCTTCTTCCAAGATGTGAAAGAGAACTTGGAAATTTTGGTATTGCAATTGGAGTTCCAATAAAAATTCCTTATGAAACAAGACGAGCTGAAAATGCATTAAATCAGTAATTTTATATATACTTTTTTCTTTGTTTATATCATGGTAGAAATAAAATCCGGTATTGAAATTCATCAGCAATTAAATACTCATAAACTTTTCTGCAATTGTCCTTCTATTCTTAGAAACGATGAACCAAATGTTATAATTAAAAGAAAACTTCATGCTGTTGCTGGTGAATCTGGAGAAATTGATGCTGCTGCAATTCATGAAGCAACTCTAGATAAGGAGTTCATCTATCAGGGATATGACACAACTTGTCTTTTTGAACTTGATGAATGTCCTCCTCATTTAATAAATCCAGAAGCTCTTAAAATTGCTTTGCATATTGCATTATTTCTTAATTGCGAGATATTGCCTATTACTCAAATAATGAGAAAAACTGTAGTTAACGGAAGCAATACTTCAGGATTCCAAAGAACTGTCTTAATAGCAAGAAATGGCTATGTTGAAACAGTTCATGGCAGAGTTGGTATAGAGACTGTTTTTTTAGAGGAAGATGCTGCAAGAGAAATTGGAAAAGAAGGAAATAAAATTATATTCAGATTAGATAGGCTAGGTATTCCATTAGTTGAAATTGCAACAGCACCTGATATTAAATCAGCAGAACAAGCAAAAGAAGTTGCACTTTTTATTGGAGATGTTTTACGCTCATGCAAAGTTAAAAGAGGAATAGGAACAATAAGACAAGATATTAACATCAGTATTCCAGGGCATCCCAGAGTTGAAATAAAAGGTTTTCAAGATGTAAAAATGTTTATTCCTACAATTGAAAATGAAGTTTTAAGGCAGAATGAAAATCTTAAGTCTGGAAAAGAATTAAAAAGTGAAGTCAGGAATTCTAATGTTGATGGAACAACGGCATACTTAAGGCCAATGCCTGGAAGTGCCAGGATGTACCCTGAAACAGACTTGCCTTTATTACACATATCTAGAGAGATAATAAATAAAGCAAAGGCAAGTGTTCCTAAACTTAGGAGCGATATTAGGGGAAACTTAAGAAACAAAGGATTATCAGAAGAGATGATAAAACTTCTGAGTCATGGAGATAAGATTGAAGAATTCGAGTCATTATTGAAAATAATCAATGACCCTAATTTTATTGCAAAAGTATTGTTTTTAATTCCAGCTGATATTTCTAGTCATGAAAAAATTGAAAATATTAATGATGTTTTGAATTTGGATATAATTGAAAGTGTTGTTAATTCTGTTGCTTCTGGAAAAATCAGTCGTGATGATGTCAAACATGTAATGGAAAGAATAGCTAAAGGTGAGAAATTTGAAAATGCAATTAAATTAGAAAAAGCTGATTTATCTGAAATAGAAGGAGAAATAGCAAAAATTGTTAAAGAAAAACCTGGTCTTTCTATTGGAGGTTATATGGGTTTAATAATGCAGAAATTCAAAGGCAAAATTTCTGGAAAAGAAGCAAGCGATATATTACAGAAACTTTTAAAAACCTAGATTTTTACTATTTTTGATGGATAGATATTTATTAGTTCCTTTTGATATGATAGATCAAGTTAGAGATTTTCTTAATAGAAGAATGTGGCCATGCAGACTTTCAGAGTTTGTAGAATCTTTTCCTGATTTCCCTGTTGTTGATTCATCAGAGATTCCAAGAGGGCAAAGATTAAGATGTTATGCAGTTGGCTTCAATAATAGTGAATTGTCAGTATACAGAAATCATACAATTGATGTTAAATAAATAGTAATTTTTATTTGTTACTTTTTAATACAACAATTCTTTAAATACATATTTATTCTATGATAATTATTATGTAACTCATAAAATATTTATAATGTCAGAAATTAAACCACATCTTTTAAGATGTGGATGTTAGTTTGTTTTAATTTTTGAGCACAAGAAAATTGTTTTATGCAATTTTCTGTGCAGAAAATTCTTCTGAAAGAATTTTCATGCATCTTAAAAACAAGGGCCAATCAAACCACACTCGCCAGCAGGCGATTTTTTGCCGTGGCAAAAAACCTTTAGGGTGTGGTGGCCCATTGTTTTTTTTATTTATTTTTATTGCGCCTTTAATTGGAATGTTAGGTGCTATTATATTTACTCCAATAGTAATTTGGATTTTTTATAAATCAAACAGAAACAAGACTAATAAATGGTTCAAAAAATTACAGTTGATTTCTGCAGCATTTTATAGTTTAGGCCATGGAACAAATGATGCACAAAAAACAATGGGAATAATTGCTTTAATTTTATTTTCAGCTGGAATAACTTCTGTTTTTAAAGTTGATAATTGGATTGTATTCAGCTGTCATGGAGCAATTGCTCTAGGAACTATTTTTGGAGGATGGAGAATAGTTAAAACAATGGGAACAAATATCAAAAAAACAATGGGCCACCACACCCTAAAGGTTTTTTGCCACAGCTAAAAAATCGCCTGCTGGCGAGTGTGGTTTGATTGGCCCTTGTTTTTAGGATGCTCGAGAATTGAAAACTGTAACATTTGCTACGACCTCACGATAAATCATGAGGTTTT
>JAUYDD010000210.1 GCA_030704765.1 Nanobdellota archaeon
TTGTTTTTAGGATGCATGAAAATTCTTTCAGAAGAATTTTCTGCACAGAAAATTGCATAAAACAATTTTCTTGTGCTCAGAAATTAAAACAAACTAACATCCACATCTTAAAAGATGTGGTTTAATTTCTGACATTAAAAATAATTGATTATATATAAATCTTTACTTAAAAATTAAGATATTCCAACTTCTACTTTTAGTATAATAGCCCCGCCAACTCGCACTTCCATCTTGTTATTTTTCAGTTCAATTTTGTCAAGATGAAAGATGCTCGGGATTCTCCCATTAATTGACCAAAGTTAACTCCAAAGTCCTAGCGAAGTTAAAAACAAAAATTTCCCATAGAAATTTTGTTTTAAATAGCCCCGCCAGCTCAAAAACCCATTTCTTTCAGATTATTCAAATATTAGATTACTTCAAGAAATGAATTTTCTCGGGATTCGAGACCTACGCTTCGAATTCCTGAAGAAATATAAATTATCAGATTTCATCAAAGATGAAATCTGATTTATAGCCCCGCCAGGATTCGAACCTGGGTACAATGCTCCAAAGGCATTGAGACTTGACCGCTATCTTACAGGGCTATATGAAAACCAAAGACAGTTTATTTATAAAACTTTTTAAACCCTTTTTATCTCTCATTTTAATGACAATCTTAGTATGCCTTGACAGGGATGGAACAATAAATAAGGATGATAATGATTTTTGGGGTAGTACACCTGATTGGAAACAAAGACTAATTTTTTTACCAGGAGTAATAGAAGGTATAAAACTTTTGAATCAGATTTCAGGCATTGAAATTTTTATTATGACAAATCAGGCAGGAGTTGCGCTAGTAGGCCCTGAATTTGATGAATTAACAGAAGAGAGATATAAAGAAACAAGTGAATATATGATAGAATTATTAAAAATCCAGGGGGCATATATCCGGGGAGTTTTTGGATGCCCTTATATTGATTTAAAATATCTTGAAAAATCTAAAAAAAGAAATAAAAAAGTGAATATAGATTATGTCATAGATAATCATCCTGATTGGAAACCTAATATAGGCATGATAAAAAAAGCAGCTGAAAGTTTAGGAAAAACAATTATAGATTGCGAGATATATTTTATTGGCGACCGTTTAACAGATGTACAAACAGGATTAAATGCAGGAGGTACAGGAATATTGGTTCCTGAATCAAAAACAAGAGAATTAGGAGATGTAAAAAAAGTAATAGAACTGGGAAAAACCTACAAAAATAGGATATACATTGCAAAAGATTTTCTAGATGCAGCTGAATACATAAAAAAAATAATACTTTCTCGAAGACAATAATTAAAATACCCAAACCTTTAAAAACCAATCTTTAATAAAATTAATATGCCACGCGTGAAAAAATCTAATAAAAACGAAAAACCTTTATGGTTGAAATACTCTGATGAAGAAGTCAAATCCATAATTTTTAAACTAGCAAATAAAGGCATGACAGCTGAAAAAATAGGATTGACTTTAAGGGACCAATATGGCATTCCTAAAGTTAGTTTATATGGTTTCAAGATAAAAAATGTTTTAAATGAAAAAGGGAATTTTATAGAGCCTACAAACAAGAACCTAAAAGAAAAACTAGACATAATAATGAAACATTATCATAAGAATAAAGGTGATAAAAAAGCAGAAAGAGCAATTATTATAACAAAAGCTAAATTTAAGAAAAGTAATGAATATCAAGAAAAGATATTAGCTCGTAGTCAAGGACACTGATATTTTATCAGTTTGTGCCTTGACTTATTAGGAAACCAGCAAAATCTCTCAGAAGATTTTGAGGGCACAGAAAAATAATCAATTTTTCTGTGAGCCATGAGTAAATCGTAGAAAATTAATGGCTTTTACTATAATTTACTAAAAAGAGGGAACTTATTGAACTGAGGTGAAAAATGATATTTAATTCATTCGAAGATTTTCAAATTTTATTTTTAAAAATAATACTTAATAAAAAAGTGCACATAGTGAGTCATTTTGATACAGATGGAATAAGCTCTGCTGCGATATTTTCAAAGACTCTTGAAAGATTGAATAAACAGTTTTCTATGAAGATAATCAAACAATTAGATAAGGAAGAGATAAACAACTTTCCCAAAGATAGATTGATATTATTGTTGGACTTAGGTTCAGGTAGTTTAGATTATTTAAGTGAATTAGATAATGAGATTTTCATAATCGATCATCATGAGCTTCCAAATAAAGAAATACCTGACAATGTCAATATCTTAAATCCGCACCTGATGCCTGAATATGAAGATTTATGCACAGCTGAACTTGCATTCTTAGTCTCAAAACTATTGACTAAAGACTCAAAAGATTTGTCCCATCTTGCAATTCTAGGTATGATTGGGGATACAATGGAAAAAGGTATAGGAAAAATACGTAATAAGATTATAAAAGAGTCTGATGTCCAGATTAAAAAAGGATTGCTGATTTATCCTTCAACAAGGCCTTTAGATAAAGCTTTAGAATACAGTTCAAGGCCTTTTATTCCAAATGTCACAGGAAATAGCAAAGGTACTTATGAATTATTAAAAGAAGCAGGCATAGAAAAAACAGGAAAATTCTATAAATCCTTGATTGAATTAGATGAAAGAGAAATGAAAAATCTAGTTACAACAATTGCTTTAAGATTATCAGCTAAAGAAAGCTCTCAATATATCGGAAACTTATATTTATTAAAAATGTTCAATAGGCTTGAAGATGCAAGAGAACTATCTGCTATAATAAATGCTTGTTCAAAAATGGATAATCCCGAGATTTCTTTATTATTATGTCTTGGAAATTCAGAAGCAAGAAAAAAAGCAGAAAGGATTTACTTGAAATATCGCCAGCATATTATAACAGGATTAAGATATATTGACCAGAACAATAAAATAATAGGCAGAGAATATGTTATAATAAATGCTAAAGACCAGATAAAAGATACTTTAATAGGGACTTTAGCATCAATTATATCTTTTTCAGCTATATATAAAGAAGGAACAATAATTATTGCAATGGCTTATAATAATGATAAAATAAAAGTTTCTACTCGTATGGTAGGCAGGAATCCAAAATCAACAAGGAACTTAAAAGAATTAATGGAATCAATATCTTCTGATATTGAAGGAGAGTTCGGGGGACATAAAGAAGCTGCAGGATGCTTGATAAAAAAAGAGGATGAAGAAAAATTCATTGAATTAGTAAAAAGAAAGCTGGAATATGAGTTGATAAAGGTTTAAATAGAATTTGACATTAATAATAAATAAAAATGAGTTCAAAAAATAGATCAAATAAAAAAATAAAAAAAGATAATTCGTTAAAGATATTGATAATTTTAGCTTTATTCAGTATTTTTATAAGTATAGTTTTTTTCTCACATAATTTGAGCGGTTATGCAACATACAATGCTGAAGAAAATAGATTTATAGGATTAGCAAATATGAATCCTCAAATCACTAATCTTGTTGGAACAATCCTTTTAATTATAGGACTAATAGCTGCTATTATCTGGTACATAAGAAGTTCAAATAACTCTTAATTCAATCCTCTTTCCATATTTCTTTTTATATTGCAGAACATATAAATCATGCTATCAAAAAAACAATGGGCCACCCACACCTAAAGGTGTGGGTTTGTGACAGGCCCTTGTTTTTAGGATGCTCGAGAATTGAAAACTGTAACATTTGCTACGACCACATGATAAATCATGAGGTTTTCAATTCTCAACATAA
>JAUYDD010000213.1 GCA_030704765.1 Nanobdellota archaeon
AAGAAATGCAGGAACAAACAATGCAATCCAGTATCTTACAGCCTCAATTGTAGAAGAAGGAGTAAGGTTTAATCTTGTATGTTTTCCCATATCATCTCTGACTCTTCTTGATAGGATATTTGAGCAATTAATAAATGAGGTAAAGAAGATTACTCCTGCAAAGATTTTTTATTTAGATAGATGGTTTGGAAACAAGAAATATTGCAGTATCATAAAGTTGCTGAAACACAAGTTTGTAATGCCAATTACTAAAAATAAAAAGCTCAAAGAATTAGAGCAGTCGATGAAGAAACAGACAAAAACAAAAAAAGAAGAATATTGGATTTCCTCTATGAATTATATCTTTAGCGAGGACTTGCCAAGGGAGTATCAAGTTGAAGTTAAATTGATTATTCTTCATGAAGATAAAAAAGTATTCTTTTTTATCACAAACATCGATAATCTAAGTCTCTTGGAATATTATCTGGTCTCAGAATCCTATTCTTCAAGATTTGGAATAGAGACGAATTATCGTGTAGATAATCTCTTTTGTCCACTTTCTTCGTCAGTTACTTCTTCTATAAGATACCTGCTTATGCAAGTATCTTTGATGATACAGGATTTATGGACATTGGCTAATTTTTTAGAACATAAGAAAAATATGAAACAGCCAAGAGAAAGATACAAGAAAGATTATTCTATAATCAATATTGTAAAAGCTAGAATAAGAAAACTTGATTTTATCTGGAGACCTGTAATCACCGCAATTCAATTCAAAAGGCAGATGGAAAAAGTTCTTGGATAATATGTTGATTGCTAATAAAAGAAATCTGCTAGTTAAACCACTCTTGCTTACCCCTTATCACTGATAATATTGGCACTTAATGATTAAATTTGGAAAATAAATTTGGACTATGGACAATTTATTTTCAATCGATCTCTGATTTTTGCCCTGCAAAAATCAGCATTTGTTCAATCAACTGTGAACACAGTACATAATCATTTCCAGAACTTTTTTATAAAGATTTACGAAATATTATTAAGGCATAAATAAGTTTTTAGAACACTGAGAATTTTTTAGAAAATTCTCAGGGTGTTCAAGAACTTAAAAATCATTGAAAGTTCTTGACAAAATAAATATTTTTATTATGTATTTTATAAGTCAGGAAAGTCAGGAATATATTTCAGGAAATCATGCTCATCTACTCATCCCTGCAGATAAACACCTAATAATTTTATTATAAAATTATTGACTATTCTCAATATGTTAATAAAAAAATGGTTGTCGTCTATGCTATATACTTACAATATATCCCTTGTTAAACTAAGATTATGATTAAGTAGTAACCAACATTTATATATAGTTATTATACTTAAAGATTGATATATAAAAAGAGGAATATATCCTAGCTTTTAACTATGCCACATCAATGCACACATTGCGGTGAAATCTATCCAGATGCTTCT
>JAUYDD010000219.1 GCA_030704765.1 Nanobdellota archaeon
ATGACATCCTCTCCACCCTAAAGGGTGGAGTTTCCATGATGACTCTCCTGATTTAGAATATAATTCCTTACTCTTTCTTCTTGCACAAAACCAACAGAAGCTGCAAACTTACCTCTGCTCCACAAGTGCCCTTTTGGATATCTCAATCTCGCTTTCTTATTATGCTCAAAGAATAACTTTGCAGACAACCCTTTCAAATATTGCAAAGCCATCGCTGCAGACATACTCAAAGATATTTGAACTTCACAATGAATATGCTCAGGCATTACTGAGATTACAATTATTTTTATTTGATGAAGAGATGCTGCTCTTCTGATGCATGCAGTTATAAGATTTTTCTGGTCTTCTTTTTTAAACATCTTGTAAGCATATTTCGGCTTCCATTCAAGATGCAGCATCATTACTCCAACTGAATGTGAATAATGATTGTATTGATTTATTTGTTGTTGCATTAATTCTTGTTCCATTTTTTCTCCATAGCATTCGCCAAGCGAATGCAAAAGTTTATTTAGTTGAGAAAGTTCTAACTATTGCTTTTAGGTTCGATGAGTTACAACTAACTCATTGTTCATAATCATTCAAAGAATAAATATCAATCGTTTACGAGAGACTACAGCCTAAAGGCTGTAGATTTCTTATCAGTTAATATTTTTAAAGCGATTTCTCCATGTAATAATCATATAAAGAGTGTAAAATGACAATTCAATCGTATTTATCATCATTATTAGGAACTGGGGAAAACATCTCAAAAGGAGTTATGGACTTAATAGATGCTGTTGGTAAACCCAGATTAAAGGTAGCTTTGATTAGTTATTACTATCAGAAACCAACCATCTCCGGAGTAGGGATTCATGTCCAAAACTTAGCGAAATATTTAGTAAAACATAACTGCGAGGTTCATATTTTCTGTCATGGAGATGAAGATGGGTTTTACAAAGACAATGGAGCAATCATCCATACTATTGGAAAGATTTTAACCTCAGTTAGCGACAATTTTTCTAAAAAAAGATTAGAATATGACATTTTTGAATCTGAAGTTGTAAAAGAGATAATAAGAGAAAATTCAAGGAAGAAATTTGATATAATCCATACACATGGAGCCCTCACAAAAGCCACATTTATAATAAGAAAAGTATACAATATAAAATGGGTTCATACTTTTCATGCAATAGAAAAATTAAGGGTTAAAAAACTAAGCAATGAAGAGCGACAATTTGAAGATTTGATTTCATGGATAGAGCATACAGTCAATTATTGCGATGGAGCGATCTTTGTTTCTAATGATTTATTAAAAGAAGGCGAAAAAACTTACAAACTCAAATCAAAAGTAATTATTCCAAATGGTGTAGATTTGAAATTATTTGATTATTCTCCGATAACAAATAAAAATGTTTTATTTATAGGCAGATTTAGCAAAGATAAGGGAATAGATATTCTCCCAAAACTTATTCCACCAATAATGTCTGTAAAAGATGCAACATTTACCGCAGTTTGTCCTTATGGTGCTGTTGATGGAGAATTAAAAGAAATAAGAGAATATATACAAAAGATGCAGGACAGATATTGGGAAAGATTAAAGATAATCGATAAACCTCAAAATCAAGAAGTTCTTAAGGAACTCTATAGAAATTGTCAAGTTTATATTCAACCCTCAAAATATGAATCTTTTGGATTGTGCATTTTAGAAGCAATGGCAACTGGAAGACCGGTAGTAGCATTTAAAGTGGGGGGAATTCCAGAAGTAACTGGAGATTCGGGGTTTGTATTGGCAAATAGAGAAGGGTTTATTTATAAAGTAAAAGAGCTATTAGAAAATAAGAAAGAGTGTGTTAGAATGGGAAAGAAAGCAAATAAAAGAGCAAAGAATTTTGATTGGAATTTGATAGCGCAAAAGACAATAAAATATTATGAAGAGGTCAAAAAATGAATGGAGATATTATTTATCCATCGTTGTTGATAATCTCTGGTGTTTTATTAGCTTCAATAGTAATCATAGTTCTTACAAGGTTTTTCAATAAGATTATAAAATTATTCGAACTTTATCCCGAATCAAGGGGAGTATTGAACATTTCCTTGAAGTTTGTATCATGGTTTGCTGGTTTTATTGTATTCTTGCTATTTGCCAGATTGGGATTAAGAATGTGGGGTTTAGAATTTACAACAAAGCTTATAGAAGATGTTATCAGAGCTTCTCCAAAATATATTTTAGCAATGCTTATCATTCTTTGCGGTTTTTATGTTTCGAGAGTAATTAGAGAAAGATCTAAAGATTATAATTTTGAGTTTAAAAACAGGATGTTCTT
>JAUYDD010000220.1 GCA_030704765.1 Nanobdellota archaeon
AAAACCTCATCTTTTAAGATGAGGTAGTTTACTTGCATTCAATTTCCGAGCATCCTAAAAATTTCCGAATCAGAAAAATCGCCGATCAAACTCCATCCTTCAGGATGGAGTAGGCGATTTTTCAGGAAATTTTTTTGATAACATAAATTTATAAAATAATGCAAATTAATCTTAACATGGTAATTGATAAAAAATATATTTATGCATATGCATTGAAAAATGCTATAGAGCATGAAGGCAGGGCTGTTTCTGGAAGTGTCATATCTGGACTTTTTAATCATGGATTAACTAAAGATAAAATAAAAGATGTTATAAATGATGTTAATCAGATAATAAATGAAGTCAATTCCTGGAATATTGATAAGCAAAAAATTGAATTTGAAAACTATAAAGATTTAATTGGCCATAGGCAAGAGAGAGCTGGCCTGCCTGAACTTGAAAAAGTTCCAGTAGATGGAGTTGTCATGAGATATCGGCCTGGTCCATCAGGGCCAATGCATATAGGGCATATAATCAGCAATATGGCCCAATCCTTATATGTCAATAAATATGGCGGAAAATTTTATGTAATTATTGATGATAGTGACCCTAAGACTTCTTTAAAAGAATCTTACAAAAATATCAAAATAGATTGCGATTGGATATTTGGAAATGTCTTCAAGTACATAAATACTTCAGACAATATCAAAAGATGTTATTTTTATATTGAAAAATTACTGGAAAATGGGAATTCTTATGTATGCACTTGTGATAGTGAAAAATTCAAAAAATTAGTGGATAATAAAAAACCTTGTCCTTGCAGGAAAAATACTATTGAAGAGAACAAAAAAAGATGGAGTAAAATGCTTGATAAAACAGGTTATAAAGAAGGAGAAGCTGTCTTGAGATTCAAATCAGACTTAAATAATCCCAATCCTGCTTTAAGGGATTTTCCATTAGCAAGGATATGCCTGACTAGCCATCCTTTACAAAAAACAAAATATAGAGTGTGGCCATTAATGAATCTAGCTGTAACAGTTGATGATATAGAGTATAAAATGACTCATATTATAAGAGGCAAGGACCATAAAGATAATTCTTTAAGACAAAAAATGATCTATGAGGCATTAGGTATAAAAGATTTTCCAATAACTTTGTTTATTGGAAGAATGAAATTCACTGATATAATCCTATCAAAAAGAAAAATAAAATCAGCAATTGAAGAAGGAAGTTATGAAGGCTGGGATGATATTAGGCTTCCAACAATAGCATCATTAAGAAAAAGAGGATATCAAAAAGAAGCATTTGAACAATTTGCAATACAAAGAGGGATATCTGAAGTGGATAAAGTAATAAGCCAGAAAGACCTGTTTGATGTAATAAATAATCTTAATAGGGAGATATTAAAGGATAAGACAGGAAAAGCAAGTTTTGATAAAACTAATGAAAAAGATTCAAACATGATTGCAGTAATGCCTGATAATAAAAAAGTTTTTGGAAAAACAGATGTTAAAGCTAAAAGTGAAGAAATTTTATATTTTAGTAAATTCGGCTATGCTAAATTTAATGGCCTAGAAGGAAGACCTGCAAAGCAGGTTTTTTGGTTTTGCCATGAGTGAAAATCTTTATAAACCCAATTATCCTATATAAAATAACCTAATAATTCATAAAAAGAGGAATGAAAGGAGGTATATTAATATGAAATATAATAAGAAAGCACAGTCTGAGATTATCACAACTGTATTAATCATACTTCTTGTGCTTGCTGCTATAGTAATTGTCTGGCAGGTTGTACAGGGAACTATTGGTAAGGCTAAGACTGGTATTGGTGAAAAAACTGATTGTTTGGATGCTATTTTATCTGTATCAAGCGCTAAAGCTTCTGGAGCTGCAAATAATGTCATTATAAAAAGAGAATCTGGAGCATCAACTAGTCCTCCTGTATTGACAGGAATTAAGGTTTATAAAAAAGGAGTTGGAGATATATCTAGTAATTGTGGTGGTGCTGGAACACCTTCTGTTATTGGAGGAGATATTACTGTAGGAAATACTAAACCTGTTACTTGTACTGGTATAGCTGCAGGTGATGATATATCAGTTGCTGGTGTTATTGGTAATTCTGTATGTTCAGAATCTCCAACTACAAGAGCATCTGCTTAGTTTTTCTTTTTTTCTTTTTTTCTTTTTATTTTATAATTCTAAATTGAATTTTGAAATAATTGAAATCTAAATTATAGATATAATTATTGTAAATTATTATGGGAATAATTGATGATTAAATTAGGTATAAAATATACCTAAAATAGGTATAAATTAGACCCATAGAAATGTTTAAATAGTATATTAACTAATAGTTAATATATATTAACTTAATGGAAATATAGATAAAAAATGAAACTATCTAATGAACAAGCAGTATTGAATCTATTATTAAAAGATAGAACTGTTAATCATAATAGCTTGACTCTATCTAAAATAATCGGGATAAGCCATGCTGGAACGTTTAAGATATTAAAAAGACTTGAAAAAAATGATATTGTTAATACAAGAAGGATAGGAAATACTGTTGTTTATTCTTTAAATATCGATAACCCTGTTACAGTTAAGCTTTTAGAAACTATTTTGACAATTGAAGCTCAAATTTCTAAAAGATGGATAGAAGAATTTAAACCCGTTAAAGACAAATCTCTCTTTGTTATTCTTTTTGGTTCAATCCTAAATAATGAGAAATCTGCTAGAGATATAGATATTTTAATAGTTTCTGATAAAAAAAGATTTAATGATATAAAATCTATAATTGAAGATAAAAATAACATCTCTAATAAAAAAATCCATTTGATACTACAAACTTTAAAGGAATTCAATCAGGATTATCTAAAAAATAATAAAGTTATTTTAGATATATTAAAAAGAGGTATTGTTTTATTTGGGCAAAATAAGTTTGTGGAGGTTATAAAATAATATGGGAGAATCAGGATCATCAAAAAAAGTTGATTGGTGCTTGAAAAAAGCAGAAAAAGAATTAAAGGAAGGTACAAAGCATAGAGGTCTTGTTAAAACTGAAGAAAGCATAGAAGAAGCTAGAAAGCATATTTTAAAAGCAGAACATAATCTTCAAGCAATACAATATTTTGATTCTGGAGGTTTTTCTGACTGGAGTATGAGTGCAGTTTTTTATTGTATTTATCATTGTTTTTTAGCAATTATATCAAAATTTGGATATGAAAGCAGGAACCAAGAATGTACTATTGCAGTAGTTAAATATTTTAAAGAAGAAGGAAAAATAGACCTTGAAACTAAATTTATAGAAGCTCTTGAAAATTATGATGATAAAGAGAGGCATGAAACTAATGTTATTGAAAAAAGAGAACAATATACCTATGGAACAAGTGTTTCTGTTGATAATAAAGAAGAAATAGAAAAGAATATTAATTTATGTAAAGATTGTCTAGACAAAACTAAAGAAATTGTATTTAAATAAATCTAATCAATAACTATGAAGCTTCCAGTTGCAAATGAAATCAGAAAGCCATCTAAGACACTTGCAGGTGTGACACCTATTGCTGTGATGGCTAAGCCGCGCAAGTGCAAGCATGGAACATGCTTGTATTGCCCTAGTCTTGATGTGCCACAGAGCTATACTCCAAAATCTCCTCCTGTTTTGCGCGCTTTGCGATTAAATTATGATCCTTATTTACAGGTTCTTTCTAGGTTAAAAGCATTTCAATTAATGAATCATCCAACCTCTAAAATTGAATTAATAATAATGGGAGGGAATTTTTTAGATTATCCAATAAAATATCAAAATCAGTTTGTTAAAGGAGTATATGATAGTTTGAATAATAAGAAAAGCAAGAATCTTGAAGATGCAATGAAAAAGAATGAAAAAGCAAAACATCGCTGTGTTGCTTTGTGCATTGAATCTCGGCCTGATACAATTTTAAAAAAAGGAGTTATTGAGAGGATATTAAGGTTCGGTTGCACAAGAGTAGAAATAGGAGTGCAATGCCTTGATGATAAAATCTATAAATTTGTAAATAGGGGGCATTTTGTAAAAGAAGTAATATCTGCAACTAGATTATTAAAAGAAAGTGGATTTAAAGTAGGTTATCATATGATGCTTGGGCTTCCATTATCAAATCCCTTTAAAGATTTAACAATGTTTAAGAAATTATTTTCAGATGAAAATTTCAAGCCTGATCAATTGAAAATCTATCCAACACAAGTGATTGTTGGTTCGGGATTATCAAAACTTTATGAAAAAAACAAATACAAACCTTATACAAAGGAAGAGATAGAAAAATTGTTAATAAAAATCTTTAAGATAATTCCAAATTACTGCAGAATAATGAGAGTCATGAGAGAAATACCTCCTGAATATCTTATATCAGGAACAACAAGGATTGATTTGAGAAAAGATATTGAAGAAGAATTAAGGAATAAAATCAGCACAAAAGAGATAAATGAAATAAGATATAGGGAGATTGGATTTGCATACAGGGATGGAATAAAAATCAATAATAAATTAAGACTTAAAACAACAGAATATGATTCAAGCAAAGGCAAGGAATATTTTTTGGAATTCATAAATAAAGACAATATTTTGTTTGGATTGCTAAGATTAAGAATTAATTCTAATGAAGAAACAGGATTTGTAAGAGAGGTTCATGTTTATGGACAAGCTTTAAAAATTGGAGAAAAAGGAAAGAGTTTTGGTCAGCATCTTGGTCTTGGAAAAAAATTAATGAAAAAAGCCGAAGATGTTTGCAAAAAAGAGAAAATTAAAGTTTTGAAAGTTATATCTGGTGTTGGTGTTAGGGAATACTACAAAAAACTTGGATATAAGTTAGATAAAGAAAAAATCTATATGATAAAGGAGATTTGATTTTTTCCGTCTCATTCAAATTTTTCAATTTGAAGATAAAGAAAAAATCTATATGATAAAGGAGATTTGATTTTTTCTGTCTCATTCAAATTTTTCAATTTGAAGATAAAGAAAAAATCTATATGATAAAGGAGATTTGATTTTTTCCGTCTCATTCAAATTTTTCAATTTGAAGATAAAGAAAAAATCTATATGATAAAGGAGATTTGATTTTTTCCGTCTCATTCAA
>JAUYDD010000004.1 GCA_030704765.1 Nanobdellota archaeon
CTGTTTTGTTTCGGGAGGATTGTTGTCTTCGAGCTGATTTTTAACGACTTGTAAGATTTCTGCTTTTAGTCGGGGATTTGATTTCATCGTTTTATTTTATCATTTGTATCTTATTTTTTTATTTATTTTTTGATTATAACATAAAAATCAGCGGCGGAAAAGCGTAGCTTTTACGTCCGCTGGATTGCCTTGTTAGACATTTTTTATTCTTCGTTATTCTTTTTTATTTTTATTTTCAATTTATTGGAACTTGTTTTACCTGTCCAGGCATCAGGAACTTCTATTGTTTCTGTTTTTAGCGTTCGGATACTAAATCCTTTTCCATTAGATTCTTCCTTCTCATAGCCCAGAACGTTAACGTACTCATTGAAATCTAAGGCTAATTCAAATCTTATTGAATACTCACCGATTGTTGAGAAGCATGTTTCGAGAGCGTCATTGCCAGTAAGATTATTTTCGCTGCCGAACTGCCAATAGTCTTTATCAGGATCCCAACCAAAACATATTTTGATTATAATCTCCTGATTTGGCCTGAGTTGAATAAAATCATCTTTCATCGGCCCTGGAAATCTTCTCTCCGCAAGAGAATATATTGACGGCTCTATAATTTTATCTCCCTCAGGAGAAGAGATATATCCAGTAAGATGTTCGCGAAATAATTCATAATGCCTGTAGGGTTCGGGACGGATAATGCTTATAGGTTGTGAGCCTATATTTTTTATATGAAGAGTTAAATATATAGGTTCATTCAAAGCAAATTCAGATTTTGAACTATCTAATATTAGTTGTAAATTTTGCTTTGAGGGCGCTGTTTCTGAAAAGGCCGTAAAAGAGATAAATAGCCCTATTATTAAGTTGGTTAGGATAAGCATAAGTTTTTTTCTGCTCATTTTTTATAAATATTTTATGTCTAACACAAAAATCACCTGCCTGACGAGCGGCGAAGCCGCGAGGAAGGTCAGGTGGATTGGGTTGTTATGGTTTTATTTTAAATATTTTTTAATGTTGTTATTGCAAATGCCGGCATCTAAAAGTTTAAATCCCTCGCTCGCTTTATCTACCCACTCTGTTTCTTTTTCAAATTGATCTAGGTCTTTTTTTGTTGGTAAGCTATCGAATTCTTGCATGCTTTTGTAATCTGGATCATCGTAAACATAAGATAGATACCATTTTGGTTCCGGTCTTTCTTCTTTAGGATGCCTATAAATATGAGCTAAAGCATTTTTTCCATTATAATTGGCTAATATAATGGCCGATTCTATATATAGTGGTCTGTTATCAATTTCTTTTTTCCATTTTAATATTACGACATTTTTAAAAGAATTATTATTCCACGTGAGATCATTTTCAATTTTTTGGATACCAAATTGTTCCGGTATTCTGTCTTCTGCATTTAGGTTGCTAATAGCAGACAAGAACAACACTAAAAATGCTAAGATATTTTTATTTTTTATATTGCTTTTAAACATAACACAGAAATCAGCTGCCTTACGAAGCCCCGACTTTCAGGAGGGGCGTAGTAAGGTCAGCTGGATTGCTTTGTTATAGGGTCTTTTTATATTCTTTATTTATTCTTCTCTATGGATAAAATTCTTCCTTTAGGCGTATGCGTTGAATAAAAATAAGTTTGGCAACCAATAAAAATAATTAGAATAGTTACGACAAAGACTATGCAATTCACGATTATTAGATTTATTTTATTTTTTATTCTTTTTTTTAATCCCTGATGTGTAAGAAATGTTAATAGCGAAGGGATACCAAGAAAGATTAAAAGGTTGATAAAAGTTTGTAGATTAATTATATTTTCTACCATTTTTCTTATTTTTTATTTACCTATAACGCAGAAATCAGCTGCCGGAGGAGACGCCGAAGGCGGCGAGTACGGTCAGCTGGATTGCCTTGTTATAATTTTATCATATTCCTTTAATTTTCTATATTTTCCTCCCATGGTAATTTGGGAAGTTTATTCAATGCTGTCACAAATCTTTCCAAGTCGAATGGTTCTTTTCTTTTTAATACATCAA
>JAUYDD010000218.1 GCA_030704765.1 Nanobdellota archaeon
TGAAAACCTCATGATTTATCATGTGGTCGTAGCAAATGTTACAGTTTTCAATTCTCGAGCACAAGAAAATTGTTTTATGCAATTTTCTGTGCAGAAAATTTTTCTGAAAAAATTTTCATGCATCCTAAAAACAAGGGCCTGAAACAAAAAGCATTTTAGTAATAAAATAAAGATTGAAAAATGCTTTTTGTTTTCACAAACTCATACCTTTAGGTGTGGGTGGATTGTTTTTTTGATATATGAAACTTTCAACATGCTTTTTAGCTTCTTCTCTTTTTTTCTGATGCTCTTTTAGGAAATCATTTATCTTTTCTATGACTATCTTTTTGAGCTCTCCAGTTAGGATTTTTCCTGACTTGTAATCTTTATATATCTGCTCTAATTTCTTATCATCATCTTCTAAAAGCATTCTTAAATATTGGAATGGAACATCTATATCAGGATTTCCACCTATTTTTTTATGCTCTTCTATTGTTGGCTGTCCACCTGAAAAAGCATATTTATTAATCTTTTTTTCAACTTCTTTTGGAGAGTCTGTTGTGTAGATAGAATATTCTTTAGAACTGGACATCTTGCCTTCTACACCTGATAATGGAGGCAGGAAGATGCATTGGATAGAAGCTGGTTTATAATATCCTAATTTTGGCAATATATCCCTTGTCAATCTGAAATGAGGATCTTGGTCAATTGCATGAGGAATAAGGCAAGGAAGGTTCTTTTTTTTGATTATTGAAGGTAAGAATGCAGGAACAGCTTGCATACTTGTATAGAATATAGAACCAATATTAGCTGAATCATCTATACCAAAACTAGACTTTACCATATTGAATGTAATTTTTTTTGCAACTTTACATGCTTCTTTATACATAAGACCTGCATGAATACTATCGACTATAAAATGAGTTTTTTTTGGGTCAAATCCTAATGCAATTATATCCAGCATATTCTCATACATAAATTTTTGCCCTTGTTCCCAAGCCAGGTCTTGTTTGAAAAGGAATTTTTCTTCATCTGGAAACTGAAACCATAGTTCAATATCAAACTTGTCTTGAAGCCATTTAGTGAATATCCAGGGCATTAGATGGCCTAGATGTATTGGTCCTGATGGAGCTCTTCCTGTATATAAAAAGAACTTGTTGCCTTTTTCATATTCATCTAATATAAAATTCAAGTCTCTTCCTGCAAAGAAAACTTTTCTTCTAAGCATGAAATGCAGCTCTTTAGTATGTTTTTTAATTCTTTCAAGAGTCTTATCATTTATCTTCTCTACACCAAACTCCTTTATCAGCCTATCATAATCAATATTGCCTGTGACTTCCCAAGGAGTGACAATCATTTCTTTTGACATAAAAGAGTTAATTTTTTTAAGTATATAAATTTAAAGGTTGAAAATTTGAAGATATAATTTGCAAATTCCCTTATAAGTACCTAAATCTAATCTAAATATATTCAATCAACCTTAGTAAGCTTTAAATATTTAAATTAACATCATTACTCAAGATGAAAATGAAAAAAGAGTTGAAATGGATTTTTTTTGTATTTTTAACAATCATTTCTATACAATATATATATGCAGGAATGTATTTTTCAGGAACAAGAAACGAATATAATCTTGGAGATTTTGTTGACCTTAATGTTACAGTTGAACCTATAAATGAAGGGCCTTTGAAGATAATCCTATATTGTGACAGCAAATCAAAGACAATCTTTTCAGGTCCTGTAATAGACAATATAGCCATACCACTTAATTTTTTATGGATAGGAGATTTGTATGGGGAATGCTATTTTCAAGGAGAATATTCTGGTGAGACAAAAAAAAGCAATTCTAATTTCAAGATATCAAAGAGATTGGATGTGTCTTTAGACAAAGAATCGTATTTTTTAAAACCAGGAGAGGAAATATCTATATCTGGAAAGGTCTTTAAGATAAATGGAGATGGTGCGAATGGAGAGGTTGCAGTATCTATACCTTTTAAAGGAGCCTCTCAAACAAATATACAGACAATCAAAGAATCAGCTGCAAATACTTCTATAGGAAACATTAATAATCAGAATTTTAGTATGGATAATTCTACTAATAATATAACAACCCAAGTTAACAAGAACTTATTATCTCCAAGTATAGCAGCTATGATTGCTAATTTCAACCAGCCTGTTTCTTCAGTGGTTGTTGGAGAAAAATTCTACGGAATTGTCTCTAATGGAAGTTTTTCTCTAAGTTTCATCTTACCTGAGAATATTCCAGCAGGAGATTATAAGATAGTTGTAGACAGTTATGAAAAATATCAGGGTGTAAAGACAAACGAAGGGACAATCAATGCTTATCTTAAAATACCTCAAGTATTGACAATGATTGATGTTGCTTTGAATAACCAGAATTTCAATCCAGGAGAGAACCTTAGTATTAAAGTGGCTTTACTAGACCAGAGCAATACTAATATTAATGATCAAGTGTCTATAATAATTTATGATATTGAGAAAAAAAGGATTTTCGAGAAGATAATCAATTCAGGCGAGAGCGCCTTATATGAAACAGCCACTAATACAAAAAGTGGTTATTATGGCCTTGAGATAGCAAATGGGGATGATAGTGTGACTAAAAGCATATTCATCAATGAAAAAGCAATTGTCAAGTATGAGATAAGGAACAGCACATTGATTGTAAAGAACATAGGAAATATACCATTCAATAAAGATATTCAGATAGAATTGAATGGCAAACCTTTTGTTAAAAGAATTAATCTCGGAGTTGGCGAATCCAAGGAATTCAGATTAACTGGTACAGAAGGCAATTATGAAATTTTAGTAAAAGATGGAGAAAATGAATACAAAGAATCAAATGTTCCTTTGACAGGAAGCGCTGTTTCAGTGAAAGATATATCTGATAAAGAGATAAATCCCATATACACTTATCTTTTATGGATTGTGATATTTATAATCTTGATAGTCATAGTATTATTGCTGTCAAAAGAGGTAAGGAAAAGAAAAAAAAGGTCTGTCACTTATCCAAATGATTATGGAAAAAAAAGGCTGAAATTAAAAGGAGTTGTTGTTGCTAAAAAGCCAATTGAAGAGAAAAAACCAGAACCAAAGAAGATATCTGAGATGAGTTTCTCTAGAATATTGATTCCTCCTACGCAAGCTGAACAAGGAATGGTGACTGCAGGAAAAAGGAACAATGTATCTGTCATAGCTTTAAAGATAAAGAACAGGATAACAAGGTACTCAAAAGAAAAACTTGAGAGAATGATAGAGCCTGTATATGAGAAAAAAGGAGCTATCTATGAACTTGGTGATTTTGTCATTGCAATATTCTCTCCATTATCAACAAAAAAACTCAATAATGAAGTGGATGCGATAAAAATAGCTGTTGATATAGCAACAAAAATAGATGAACATAACCACAAATTCCAGGACAAGATAATGTTTGGAATGAGTGTGCATAGCGGAGATATAATAAATGAGATCAGAGACAAAAAACTGAAATTCACTGCAATGGGAAACACTCTTTCTTTAGCTAAAAAACTAGCTGAAGCAGCAGATGACAAAGTCTTGGTATCAAAAGATGCATATGATAAATCAAGAAATGAGATAAGGGGCGATAAAGTAATTGTCAATGATATAGAAGCATTTGATATAAAAAAGATTGTTGACCTAGAAAAAAGCAAGAAATTCATAGATGATTTTATGAAAAGAAATGCAAGAGATGCTAAGATTAAGAGCAATTACGCAGATATAGCTTTAAGGGAAAGTGAAAGGACAAAGAATGAGGCACTTTCACAAAACAAGAATTTCTTTGATTTTTGAAAAATTTAAAAATCCCTGTTAAGTCAACTTAATATCTTAACATTTCGCTCGCCTCATTTATATTCGGCTCGCTTAATTTATGCTCAATTGACTCCTCATGCTCGTCAATTTCGCTAATTTTATTATTAATTAATAAAAAAATATTGAGATAGGGTAAGTCAATCCATGTTAAGTTCACAGGTTGACTTTACAGAATAAATAAATATATAAAGTATATTTTTGTTAAATATTGATGTATAGGAATACTAACAAGCCTATTGTTGAAGGAAGAAGGAATTCTGGAATCTGTTTATTTGCATTAGTTGCAGATGGATTAGAATCTTTAGATGATGTAGATTCTGATTGTCCTGATTGCAGGAAAAGTTCAATAAACGAATGCCCTCGTTATGTAGGGTCTGAAACAGGTGATAGGATTCTTCAAGCATGTATAGAAGGCAAGATTCCTGTTATGCACCATAAAGATGATTATGGCGGTATGAACAGAGTAGAAGTCCATATGAGAGAACTTTCAGGAGACCCTAGGTTAGACACATGCATAGGCAGGTACAGAAACGATAAAGACAAGGATAGTGTATTGGATCTTTTAGATAAAAATCTATAAAATCATGCATTATACTCATTTGAACTAGCTGGAGGCATATTTTCTCAGCATAATATAAGAACAATCTTTCTGCAATATTTATCTGCTGTGTTGCATGACCCCTTATCATTGCCTTAGTTTTCTCTAATCTGATTATTAAATTTTGTAGCTTCTCTAATTTTATTATAAATCCAAAACTTCATTTTTGCCTCATGAAACATATTTTCCTCTTTTGTAGCACTTATATATTCCCCTTCCATTCTCTTTACTGCAGAAAATATTCCTTCAGTACAAACCCACCTGTAACCATATCCTTCTTTTTTCGCCCATTTCTTATATCCCAATTTTTTCTGTTCTTGGGAATATTTCCATCTGGTCATGCATTGTCTTGCTTGATCACTAGCATTTTTATCAATCTTAATTACAGGCTTGATCTTTAATTCTCTTAGAAAATTAAAATTTTCTTTTGAATCATACCATCCATCCCCAAGAAATTTTGATATAGATTGATGATGCCTTTGCAACATCAATCTTGCAGAACCATTTTCATCTAATTCTTCCATACCTACTTCAACATCAATTACTTTACCCTTTTTATTTCCAAGTATCACTACTTTAATCCATCCTCTTTGGACTTTCCATTTATACCTAATCCAATCACCACGATTAGCAACTTTAATTCCGCTTGCATCTCCACCGACTATATCTTCTCCAATAATAATATTTTCATTATTAATAGGAAAGTCTAATTTTAATGAATTTACCCGTCTATTAATCTGACTATAACTTATTACTGGAAAATTATAAGTCATTTCAGAAACCGCTCTCATCATTCCTTCTAATGCTCTATCATCATATTTTGGGCTTAATACAGCAAGAAATTCAATCATCGAATTTGGATATAAGTAAGGTTCTCCAACCTTTCCTGTATTCATTTCTCTTATTTCTTGATTCCAAGTCTCAAGAAAAGAAGGTTTAATATAAAAAACTCCTCTCAATACAAGTTCTTCATTGTACTCTTTCCAATTTCTTTTGTCTATATATTTCTTCCCCCATCTCTTTTTAGATTCCATATTACTTATTATAATAATAAGTAGAAATATTTAAGTATTATTGTTTTCTACTATTATAATGAAATCATTAATATTAAGTTATGAATTATCAAAGATAGACCATTATCAAAAAGTTCTTTTTAATAGAAAGTTGTTTGGTTTTACGGATAATTCTAACAAGTGCAAATATCAGTACAAAAGAGAAGGTATCTTAAAAAAAGCGGATTATATCAAGCTAGGAAGAGGGGCAATAGTTATAAAAATTAAGGATAAGGATAAAATAACTAAACTTTTTAGAAAATTCAAGGTAGAATATGATTCTATCCCTGCTACAATAAGCCAATATCACTTCAGTTATTACTAATCATGCAACACAGCATATTTATCACAAATCTTAAAAACTTATAATTGATAATATAATGATGAAAAACTTTTCTATAATGTCTGAACCTGCGAAAATATATCCTGAGATGCTTAGAGATATTGCAAATGCTAAAAATTATGTTTATTTAGAAACACACCAATTTGATGCAGATGCTATTGGAGAAAAGTTCAAAAATTTGCTGATAAAAAAAGCAAAACAAGGAGTTAAAGTCAGATTGTTAATAGATGGTTACGGGTCTAATGCAAAAAAACCATATTTTAATGGCTTAATAAAAGCTGGAGGTGAATTTAAGATATTCAAAGAGATAACTTCTATATTTTTTGGCTTTAGAAAAAATAATGACAGGAACCATAGAAAACTTTTATTAATCGACGATAAAATATCTTATGTAGGATCAATGAACATTACTGCAAGCGGTATTTCGTATAGGGAGCTTGTTTTAAGATTGACAGGAAACATAACAAAAATCCTGGTGCATTCATTCAATAAGATATGGAATTTGTATGGAAAAATAACTCCAAAAAAGCTGAAATCCCTGTTGCATAAGAATTTTGAAATAATCCAGGATATTCCTTCGTACTATTTTCTAGCAACAGAAAATAAATACAAGAAACTGATAAAAAGCGCTAAAAAATCAATTTTAATCGAGACTCCTTATTTTGTACCTTCTAAGAGGATACTAATATCATTGATCAAGGCATCTAGGGAAGGAGTCAATATATCTATTATTATACCATACGATTCTGAAATAAAATTAGTTAACCTAGTAAAAGAAAGATATTTAGGAAGATTATACAGGAATGGAATAAACATTTATATGTATAAAAGAAGCCTCCTTCATGCCAAATTATTGATAATCGACGATAAATTCTTCATGTTTGGCACATCTAATGTAGATTATAGAAGTTTTTTCTCCCAGTTTGAGATTAATTTTATTGGCCATGACAAAGAAATAATCAAAGGATTAAAAAAACATTTTGGAGAGACAATGATTAAAACAGAGCCTTTTGATTATCAGGAATGGAGGAAACGCTCTTCTTGGAGAAAACTTTTAGAGCTTATATTGTTGCGTATAAGGCATTTCTTGTGAACAGTAGTTAAACATTTGCTGATTTTTGCAGAGCAAAAATCAGAGATTATTGAAAATCAGCCGCTTTCAGACAGCCTGATTTTCTAATTTCTATTGTTAGTGCACAAAAATGAAAGAGAGAACGGGCAAGCAAAGGTTAAGAAGTGGTGAAAAAGATTACAAATCCTGCAGATTTCCCAAATTTATAGGGAAATGTTCAACTACTGTGTGAAAACATTAAATTTAAATATAAAATATATTTCCTATTATATATAAAAGGAGGTAAAAATGGGTGTAAATTATACAATAGGATTATTGATAATAACATTAGCATGGCTGTTGCAATTATTTTTTTCTTTGAAAGAAAGAAAAATCAGGAAGAGGTTCTTGGTGTTATATTCCCTGGGAACAACATTGCTTATAATCGATTCTTGGAGCTTAGGATTAATAGATGCTTGGGTATTGAACCTGGTTATACTTGCTATAGTATTATTAATGCTTATCATTATCAGCATTGAAAAACCTAAGATTATCTCAGTCGAGAGATATAAGAGAATGAAGCAAAAAAGGAAAAAAAGATAGATTTAAAAGGTTTTCAATATATATTTTCATGTATATAATATAAAATAGGTGATAAGATGAAAAATAAGAAAAATCTAAAAAAATATAACCATAAGATAGATGGGATAGTTACTTTGATTATTTCTTTAATAATACTTTTCATATCCATATATGGCGGTGCGAAAGGGCCTATGATATCATTGATAATTGCAATTGTTTTCTTGGTCTTGTATTCTTTATATAAAATCTTGGTGATAAAATCATGAAGAAAAAAATAAACAGGGCTGATAGGAAGATATCCAATAATAAGGTAGGAAAAAACATAAAGTTAAGAGAAATGAGTGTAGGCAAGCTTTTTTCTATAACAAAAATAAAACTTATCCTGGATTTTGTTCTATCACTTATTTTAGTGTCATTGATACTTTCTTATGTATCAGATATAAACAACGCTTTTATGAATGAGACCCTGGCTTTTAGAATCATTGATGTAATACTCAATACATTGATTTTTATGATAATCTTATATCCTGTATCATGCATATTAAGCACATGGCTGTTCAAAGCAGAAAGGATATGAAGAAACAACAATGGGATTTAAAATCAATAAAAGGAAACTTGCAATATCTATAATAATAATCATCTTGTGGTATTTTTTCATATTATCTGTGATATTGCCTGATTGTTCTCTCTCAAGTTTCGCATGTGATTGTAAAAAAGGGATTAACCTGATACCTAATTGCTGTTCATGCGGAGGGGATTTTATTTTTTTATTAAGGGAATTTTTCTTTATAATACTTCCCGGAGCCTTTGCCTATATAGCCTGGAGCTTATTAGAAAAAAATAAAGCAGTAAAGAGAAGAAAAATAATAGAGAAGATATCCAAGAAAAACAAAAGGAAAGTTAAAGAGAGGAGAAGGTAAAATGCAAGCATGGATATCAGAATTAGCTCTTCCTGCTATCTTAGGAGGTGTTGGCGGACTGACCAGAGGATTCATCGGATTATTGAAAGCTATGTCTTTAAGAAGGAATATCTTATGGAATTATTATGCAATAACAGTCATCATTGCTGTTGTCATTGGAATATTCACTGGACTTGTATTTAACTTTGATTATAGGTTGTCTTTGCTTGCTGGTTATGCTGGAACAGATATCTTAGAGGGAATATATAAATCATTCAAGGTCGATAAGACTATTGTTGTGAGGAAAAAGTAATGGCTAAAAAACATAAACCTGCAAAAAAAGCACCCAATATATCCCATTATATAGGCATTGCTATAATGCTTCTCGGAATTCTATTTGGGACATTTGGTTTTTATAAGGGCAAAATAGAGTACATGCAATTATGCAACATTTTCATATCTTCAATAATCTTAGGAGGGATATTCTTGATAATTTCAAATCTTGATTATAAAAGATGGCATGGATATAACAAAGGAATTTTGATTAGCACAATTTTATATTTAATATTCTATTTATCTGCAAACCTTTTCTTGATTTTTACTTTAGCAACAATATCTTTTAAATTAACTTTTTTATTTGCATTCATAACAGGCTTATTATTCTATATATTGCTCATACCTGGAACAATAATATGGTATATTTTTGGCTTAGGTAAAAACATCTATGCTGATTATTTAATAGCTTTTATTTCGTTTTTATTCTATATATTGGTTGGAGCTGTAATAGGGCATTTTTTCATAAAAGATCTGGGCAAAAAAGCTAACTCCAACATTTATGTTGGAGAATCAAATGGTCAGCTTTTTCGCTCTTGTGAAAAAAAGCATTTTTATTTTATAACTAAGATACATAAATGCTTTTTTTCAAGCTCACCAAAACCACCAAAGAGTAAAACCCAAGGTTTTGGTGATAAAAAAATAAGAATAATAAAGAATCCCCATCACAACAAGCTGCGGAGTATTAAATCCATTTGGAGCAATAAATAAAATACCTATATAATATGAAATTCAAAGATTATCCATCATGGCTGAAGATAGGATGCATATTTGCAATATTTGCTATTATATTTGAGATTTCGTTCATAATAATGTGGTCTATTGACCCTAAAAGTGTACTTATTCCTGTGATATTCTTTCCAATCATAAATATAGGGCAGATTTTTGCAGATATATTTACAAAGATATTCTGCATCACAACCAAGACTGGAAGATTATGCAGTCCCGGTGCTACACTTTTTATTACAGTATTAACTATGTTACTCATTATTTTGAGTTTTTTTATAATTGGCTCTATATTAGGATTGATATTCAAAAGGCCATCTAAATCAAGAAAAAAGAAAATAATTATGGTAAAAAACAGGAAAAAACCTGTTATCAAAAACAAAAAAAGAAAATGAATTTTAAAATCACAAAAAATAAATTAAAGGCATCAATCATTGCTCCTATAATCTGGTATTTATTATTAAATTTTTATTTTGCGATGTTGTGTACAGTAATGAGACTTCTCTGTAATTGCAATAAGGGATTTTCTCTTTTTTATGATTGCTGTGGATGTTCATCTAGTTTTTTATCATTGTTAATCCAAATCATATTAATCCTATTTCCCGGCGTGTTGTTATATATAATTATCAGTTTATTTCAAAAAAAGAATATGAAAAATAAAAGAAAATGAGACTGACTATAGATTTGACTGATGAGGAAGTCAAGATATTGAAGAAAAGAGGGAAGAAAAATTATCTTAAATTAAAGGAGCAGGTTGAGGATATAATAAGAAGGAGCTGCATATCTATAAAGAAAAATTTGTATATAAGTGAAAAGTTCGATGATAATCTTATCAGTATCTTTTCAAGAGCAAGAAAAGGAAGGAAAAGAAAATATTAAAAAGAGGGATTAAGTATATATATTATGGATGACATAAAAGAGGTAGGCAAATTATTGTTAGCTAAAGCAATTGCATTAGGAGTATTCTTGCTAATCATATTGATATTGAATATCACAGTATACATAATAAATAATCAGGTCCTAAATGAAGTTGTTGTGTTCCTTAACCATAATATAATCATTATAATATTATTTATTCTATTGTTCATTGCTGCGAGTGTCCTGGAAACATTAGTCTTTCCGTATAATCTTCCAGGGCCTTTATTGAATGCAATTGGCGGCTGGCTACTTGTGTATTTCATTTTTGACATGTTCAATGTCATAAAAAAATTCATATTTGTTCCTGATGAGATACCAATAAAGCAGATCTATTATCTGACATCTATCATAGTGTTTATAATCATACTTGTAATAGGATACATAAAAATACTTGCTGATGCAGGGATCCATAAATATAAAAAAATCTTCAAGGATGAATAAAGAATCCATCAGGCTAAAGCCAGAGGTATTTTTTAAGCCTCCAAATGGGAACAACGAAAATAAATCCATTTGGAGCAATAAAAAAATGAGATATCAAGAGAAAAAAGCAGAAACAAGAATTCGCGGAAAATTAAGCTTTATAACAATCCTGATAATTGCCAATATAACCCTGTTCTCAATCATCATAGTCTATTATTTCTATAATATAGTAAGCATTGATAGAGTCGGTTACTTGCCAAAAGAAAATGACCTGTTTGCTACATGCATTCAATACTCAGATAATCTTGGATTTTTGGCAAAAGATACTAGGGAGAAATGCGGATTGATACTAGAGGATTTTTATCTTGAAGACAAATGCAAAATCTTAGAGAACTCATTAAAAGACAGGTGCAATTATTATATTGCTATGAAAAATTTCAGGATAAGCCAATGCAATTTAATAAATGATGAAAAAACAAAAAAAGATTGCATGGATAGGCTGAATATATTGATTCCAGAAGGAGGCATAAGATGAAAAAAATATTATTCCTTTTGATATTATCAATGGTGCTGTTCCTAAATGCAAATATCTCTGCAATAGAATATAAGAAAGTTGCTTTGAAATACTGCAATTATAGCTTTAATGACCCAGATTTCAATATTTGGGATGTAACAACACAAACAGGAGTGTTTTTGGAAATAAGGAATGTAAATATGGTAACTTATTTAAATGACGCTGATAGTAAAACCTATTATGATACTGGAAAATATTCTTATAGGAACTATCAACCTTTAAGAGGATATTATACTAATTTTGGAACTTATAATCCAACTGGTCTTTGGCCTTATAATACTACTTCTAGATTACCTTTCTTAAACTTAAAACCTTCTGGAAATAAAATCTATTTAAAATGCGTGTATTCGTCTTTATTCAGGATAATGATTATTGAAGACTATGAGTTTGATGCACAACCTGGTGGTGGAGGAGGAGTATATGCTAGTTTTGATTTTAATCTCACTGAAGATTATATTAGGAATAGTCCTAAATATTTCAAATCTACAAATATATATTCTTCTGACCCATTAAATCCTGTATTATCACCTATGAGTTATTATACTAGCCCTAATGGCAATCCATTATTAGTAGGTACTGTATCCAGTTCTAATACATATTTTGATAATGAGTATAATCCTGACCATTCACAATCTGTAATATATAGTGATGGTTTTTGGCCTGATACTGAACCAGTCATAATCAGTGAAGTTAATCTTGATTCATTGAAATCAGGATTATTACAATCAGCATCTTATTTAAGGGAAAATGGAAGAGTTGAAGTAATTTCTCCACGTAGAATTAATTATTTTTATATTAATTCAACAATATCTCCAGGTGAGGGTGATCTAATGCCTTTTTTCAATTTTTCTCAAAAAAGTTTTGAAAATTTGAATACAAAAATTGTAAATATCCCAACTTTGTATAATGCAGGAGAACAGACAGAAATTAATTATACTGTATATAATGATTTCAATAAACCTCTATCTAATATTGGATTTGAATATGCTGTTTCTACTGATACTTATTGGTCAAAAGGTATTGGAACAATACCTGCTTCTGAAAATGGAGTTGATAAAGTCGATTATTTTTCATCATTACCCCTCATGAACTTTCTTCCATTGGAAATAAAAAATTTTTCTTTTAGATATACAATTCCAAATAATGCTATTTTTCCAATCCTCCGTTCATTCGCAGGCATCAGGAAATCATCAGTGAGAGCTCCAGCATATGATATTATTGGTTATGATAATATAGGTTATCTTGGATTTGACAGTTATGACCCAAGAATAGAATTTGATCCTGCATTGAACAAAGCTATATTCAAGATATATATGAACTTATATGTTTCATCTTCAAATCCTGCTGTCACTGTGTATCCTAATGAATACAATATAAGCTTTCAAGTGTTTAAACTTGGAACACCTCCTTTAAATATTCTTTTTGTAGCTGAAAATTTCTCAATAACATTAGATGATAATGAATTCAATAATGTAATAAGAAGGCCGAATCTTAGCAGGAATGAACCTATACCTTATTTTTTCAAGACTGTCCTAAATCCTGACAAATATAATGAATCTGGAAATTATCAAGTCAGCGTGACATCTGTTAAATTAACAGAGCCTTATAAGAACAGGTATATAGGCAGGATTCTAACAGTGCCTAAATTTGACTCAGGCAACCTGTCTTATTATGATGGAAGCAACCAGTTTGAATTAGCAAAGAATAAAAGAAATGACATTAAATCATTTACTATCTTTAATCCAACTTTCTTTTTCAGGGATTTTAATATTTCATTAACTAATTTTCCAACAGAGAATTACACTATAACTTATATTGAGAATTTCTCTATTGGGCCTATAAAGTCAAGGAAAATATACCTCACAATCAATGCTACACATGCTATATGGCCGATTAATAATGAAACCAGGAGCTTTTTTGTAAATGTTCAAATGACTGATGACCTTGGAAATAGCATATCTGAAAGATTATTTTTTGAAATAAAGACTTTTGAAGGAAATGTCAGTGTTTTAGATCTTAGGGCTAAAGAGCTTAGAGATGATATACCTGATACAGGTTCATGTTTGTTATATGCTGGATGGCTACTTGACATAGATAATGATTCAATGAACATCAATCGAGATAAAATTTTTAATGTAACATTAAAGATAAAAGATATGAGTGGAAACACTCTTTCTAGTTGGTATGAACCAAGATCCATTGGAGTGAATAATTTTGTATTGACACATCAATTCAACGGCCTTGATAGATACAATAATGATTATGAAGCTGTTTTAGAATTAGATCCTGAAAATAATATAGCTGAAATTAATATTTCAAAAGATCCAGCTAAATATAATAATAATCTTTCTATTGTCCTATCTAAGACTTCTAGGCCCCGAACATGTTCAATTGATAGTGACTGTACAATGTTAATAAGTGATAATACTTGTAATGCTGCACCTGTACCACCTAGAGCATGTTCTTGTTATTGGAATTCTATAAATAATCCTTATAATAGTGGTGGAGACTTTTGCAGAGCTTGCAGCAATATAATAAATATTCAATTATATTGTGCAGGTTATATTAATAAAAAAACATGCGAAGCTGATCCATGTAGTGCTGCACTTAGATTGTGCAAAAGCAGAAAGGGAGGGGATGCAAATTGTGGCAGTGCTGTATGCGAATGGTTAAATGGAGAATGTGTCTTTAAGATGGATTTAAGCGAAACTAAAAAATGTTTTTATCGTCTTGTAGATAAACAGACCTGTGAACAAGGATATAATTTCTGGATTAAAGAGCATCAATTGATTCCTCCGCCAACATCAGACTTAACATGTTCACCTTCATTAAGCCAGATAAAAGGAAAATGCCAGATTATGCTTTTGCCTTTTTTCAATAAATATAATATAATAACAGCTGTGATATTATTGGTATCTGTTTATTTTATTGTGTTAAAAAAGAAAAAATAAAAATTAATCTTCTTCTCCTAATTTTGAATAGGTTTTTTTTGATTTTTTGGCATTTCTTTTCAATTATCTTCTATTAATAATACAGAGTAAAAAATAAATCTCTGTCTTTAGACAGAGGACAAAGTATTATGAAAGAAAAACAATAGAGTCAATTCTTTGTTTATGTCGGAAAATAAATCTCGTCTTTTAAGATGTCCAAAATGCTCTTCTCATACTCTATCTATTTTAATGGATAGAAAGAGAAGGCATTTTGGAGCATACTAAAAAACTTTCAGAAGTTTTTTGGTACGCTCAGAAATTTATTAAGAAATTTCTGACGTGCTCAAGAACCAAACACGCCATGGAATTTATTCCATGGTTCTTGACATGTGGATGTTAGTTTGTTTTAATTTCTGAGCACAAGAAAATCTTTTAGATTTTCTGTGCAGAAAATTCTTCTGAAAGAATTTTCATGCCATCAAAATTTTTCAGAAAATTTTGTGGCGCCGAAAACTTCTGAAAGTTTTCGTGCGCATCCTAAAAACAAGGACCAATCAAACCACACTCGCCAGCAGGCGATTTTTTAGCTGTGGCAAAAAACCTTTAGGGTCTGGTAGATTGTTTTTTTGATTTCTGGAATTAATTATTAAAAAATATAAAAAGACTTATCAATAACCAATAGTCAGTGGAAAATCAATATTTAATCTTTTAAGAATACTATTTAATAGATGATATTTTTTCTTAAAGCTTAGAATACCAATACTATAAATTTCATTTGTTTCTAAATTTTTTGTAACAAAAATTCCTGATTCTATCTCTTCTGTTCCTTCATTATTAGGGGGTTCACCAATTATTAGTTCTAAAAAGTCTCCTTCTTCATCATAATAAATATTATATATATTATTTTCCATTTTAAAGAATATTTTTTACAAAATATGCTGAAATTATAAACCCTCTGCCATTTAAGTATTTTACTATCACTAGTATATTTTGATATGGGGGCTCGAGTTTTTTGTAAAATTTATAATAGAATCTAACACTTATATCATCATTAGATTCTATGACTTTATCAGGCTTTACAAGAGTCTCTTTAAGTTCTTCAAAATAATTTGATATCATTGGATGTTTTTTGCAGATATGGGAATATTGTTTTCTTGTTAATCTAATCTTTCTTCCAGTTTTATCAATTATGTCAAAGATTATATCCATTGAATTGCATGGATAAACTGATTATTAAGTTTTTTCTTTTTGGACATTTAAGCATTGTGTCAAGAACTCTGGATTGAAATCCAGAGCGTGAGTTCTTGAGCATGATCCAAAATTCCTTTGCTATCTATGGACTAAAGTCACATAGCGTGCGCAAAGAGAATTTTGGACATGTCAATTATATTACAAACCTTTTAAGCAAGGTGTCAGGAGTTCAAATCTTCCTGGCCACATTTATTTTTTAATCAGAGTAAAAAATAAACCTCTGTCTTTAGACAGAGGATAAAGCTCTTGCTTTGTTTTTTCACAAGAGCGAAAAAGCTGACCATTTGATTCTCCAACATAAATGTTGGAGTTAGCTTTTTTGCTCAGATTTATTTTGATATTCGATAAAACTAATTTTTCAGTTCAAAATTGTGATAAGAGCCAAAATCAATTTCTAATCAATATTTTTCCAATCATTTGATATCAGCCAGTACAGCAGATATAATCTTTTATTACCAGTTTTTTATCAAAACCTGTAATTTTTTGATTTTTCAAAAGAAAATGAAAAAATTATAAAATATGCATAAAAATAATATTGTTATTATAGCGTCGTAACAAACCATTAATATTGTAATATTCTATGTTTTTAGTATCAAGACAGAGTGAATACACGCACTATACTTATTGAAATATACTTCGGTAAAAGAGAGATAGCATAGCATATTTCTAATTGTAAAATTGTTTATAAAGACTTTATTGATTCGTAATTCATAAGTGAACAAAAAAGGACTCGAAGAGATGGTAAAAAAGTTTAAAAACACAGCAAGAACTATTAGATTTCAATTTCATCTAGATAATGCAGATGCAAATCATATTCATCTAAACTTATTAGATGGCGTTAAATCACTGAAAGGAGGTTATATAAAATGAAAAAAACATTAGTAGTTTTGGTAATGGCTATGATTTTAGTAATGCCTGTTGTCTTAGCTGTAGATGTAGGCCAGGGTATTGGCATAACTGTTAATACTCAAAAATTCCAACCAAGAGTTTGGATGTGCGACTCAAGATCTGTTAATGATGACAGAACTGAAAACGGACAAAATGACCAGGATCAGGGAGCAAATGATCCTATAAGTAATTTTGACTTATCTGAAAGAAAGCATAATTATGCTTTTGAAGGAGAATCAATCCACTGGATAGTATTAGTTATGGATAAGAATAAAATCGAAGAAGTAACTGATGTTGTTGGAACTATAGGGCAATCTCAAGGTGCTGGCAATGATGTTGAAGTTGAATGTCAAAGATTGACTGGAATTCCTCGTATAAAAGGGCCAACTCATGAAGGCGGAAACATTCCTAAATCTTGCAATGCTAAAATAGATCAATTCATTGTAAAAGAATTCAACCCAGATGTTATGGCTTTCTATGACTGTAGGCTTACAGTTGAAACTCCAGACTCAATGCATGGAGAATATTTCATAACAATAGAAGCTAAGGATGCTAGCGGTCTTTCTGGAACAATGGCTGAGAACGAATACTGGTACTTAAATCCAACAATTGCTTTAAGCGTTGATGGAAACCTAGAATTCGATGAAGTAATGCCTGGAACAGATTCATATTCTAACACTATACTTGTTGGAAATGACGCTGAAGCTGGATCAGGTGTTATATTAGACATGTTCATATCTGGTACAGACTTTTATGACCCAAGCTCAAGTGGTGCAAAATGTTCTGAAAACACAAACAAACTTGCTTTGACTGCTTTCAGGTACTTTGCAACAAACGGGGCTTTCGCAACTCAAACATCGCCTGTGGCTGATGTTGAAGGTTATGTTCCAATTCCATACAGCACTGAAATATCAGGAGCTAAAAGGATAATTAGATGGAACGATGTCATAAGGGGAGCTGCTCCAAGTTCAGATGTAGAAGAAGCTGATTGGAACAATGGAAATGCCTTATCTCCAGGAAGTGAAGTGGCACTAACTTTCAAGTTAACTATGCCAGAGCCATGTGTCGGTGATTTCTCATCAGGACAGATATATTTCTGGGGAGAAGCAATTTAATTAGACGATTATTTTTTATTTTTTATTTTTTATTTTTTAGAAATTGAGGTGATATCATATTCATACAAATATTGCATAAAGTGATGAAAGAAGAAAAGCTAAAAAATATATTTTTTCATCTAACAAAAGTAGTAAAATAGATTTAAATACAAGCACAAAAATATAACTATTCATCAAAAAAACAATGGGCCACCACACCCTAAAGGTTTTTTGCTACGGCAAAAAATCGCCTGCTGGCGAGTGTGGTTTGATTGGCCCTTGTTTTTAGGATGCTCGAGAATTGAAAACTGTAACGTTTGCTACGACCACATGATAAATACATGAGGTTTTCAATTCTCGACATAAAAAGGAAAAAACAACATGAAAAGCACTAACAAACTAATATTTTTAGGAATGTTTACTATATTTATAATATTGTTTTCTACTAATTATTTATTAGCAGAGAGCTATTGCTTTAAAAAACTTTCAAAAGGCGAGAAAGCACAAATAACTACGAGGGGTGATTATTTTACATGCACGCATACTTCATGCCAAGTATGCACTGATTCAAGAGGATGGTATGCTTCTTGGGTAAAATGCGGTGGATATTGTGTACAGAACAACACAACCCAGAACGAGCCCTTGACACTTGTTGCTAATTTTCCATTTCCTAATGGGGGAACTTTCACCAAGCAAAGTTTTTTCTTAGATATCTATACTAATAAAATAGCTTCAATAGAACTTGTAGATAATGTTAATGATAAAATAGTTAATCTATGCCCTAATTGCATGGAATACAAGAAATCCCATAATTTCAAGCAAGGATTCAATGATATAACAATCAGGGCAAATAAAGGTTTTGATTTCAAGGAGACAAGGATAACCTTTACAATCGACAACCAAAAACCAAGGATAACAAAGACAACTCCTGCTATGAACAAGTTTGCTAATGGAGAATTTTCAATCTGGTATGATGAAAACAATATTAAAAAAGTTGAGTTATATTATGGGACTCCTGGAAACATGATAATAAATGAAATATCATGCACATCTGGCAAGAAGATGACATGCACGACAAATGCAGATATCTCTATGTTTGAAGGCCAGCAAATAAACTATTATTTTGTGATAAATGACATAGCTGATAATTCAGTATCATCAAAATCAGTAAAAGTATATGTAGACAGGTTAAGCCCTGTAATAAATAGTTTTGAACATAGTGTTGTCAAGGGATATGCTATATTCAACCTAAGTGTGTCTGACGCATACTTATATAAGACAGTTTATTATGACAATGAAGACATTAGAGCTAAGATATTATGCTCAAGTTTCAGGAATGGGATATGTTTTAAGAAACTTTCATTTAGAAAAGGCAATCATGTAGTAAGGATTGAAGTTCAGGACAAAGCTATGAATACAGCTACAAGGACAATTGAATTTGAGATTGTTTAATTATTAAATTTTTTTTATTAATATGAAATCCATATCCCTTTTTATCATTGCAGTTTTGTTGATGTTCAATATTGTTTCTGCTGATGATTATTATTGTTTCATTAAATTAAAAAATACAGAAAGTGCAGCATCAGATATTGAATCAATCTCTAAAAGTTTAGTTTGCAGAAATGGAAGGTGCACATGCACATTAGAATCTGGAGGAGGCTATTGCCAGGTATGTGTTGATGAAATGGGGAAATATTCTTCTTATGTGAATTGCTTGAATGAGTTCTGCAAAACAGACCCTAATGAGGACAAATCCTTAGAATTGGAAGTTGTATTGCCTTTTGAAGAGCATTATAATAAGAATAAATTTAATCTAGAGATAAATGCTTCAAAAAATTCAAAGATAGCCATGGTTGATAATATCAATGGAGGGAAAACAGAGCTTTGCAACCATTGCAACCATTACAACAAGCTCCTAAATTTCAATCTTGGGTTTAATGATATAACAGTGATTGCTACAAAAGGTCTTGAAAAAAAAGAAAGAAGATATATATTTTTTATAGATAAAGAAAAGCCCAGGATAATCAAGATATTGCCTAATTCCAGAGGATTTTCAAATGGAAAGTTTTCTGTTTATTACAGCGAGGATAATATAAAAGAACTAGCCTTGAATTATAAAGTGGATGGAGAATATAAAAAGAAGATAATCAGGAATTGCGAGAATGGAAAATCAAAAAATTGCACTGTGGAAATTGATTTGAGTGGCTATGAGAACCAGGAATTAGAATATTATTTCAACCTTATTGATATTGGGGCCAATTCTGTGAGTTCAAGGGTGAATAATTTTTTTATCGATACTACTTCACCTGTACTTAAAGACGTGATTACTGATATAGATGAAAATAATATAGAAATGACCCTTTATATTGAAGAAATGAATCTTGATAAAGTATATTTCTCTATTGACGAAAAGAATAAAAGAGTCTTTTGCTATAATCTTAAGAACAATCTATGTTCAAAAAGACTCACTCTTTCTTATGGAGAACATAAGATAAGCTTCAATATAATTGATAATGCTAGAAATGAGATTAATAAAGATATAACTATAAGTGTATAAGCAAAGACAATAGAATCAATAATTATAAGTTAATTTTAAAAGTAAGAATTCTTTTGATAATGTCAGAAATTAAACCACATCTTTTAAGATGTGGATGTTAGTTTGTTTTAATTTCTGAGCATCCTAAAAACAAGGGCCAATCAAACCACACTCGCCAGCAGGCGATTTTTTAGCTGTGGCAAAAAACCTTTAGGGTG
>JAUYDD010000224.1 GCA_030704765.1 Nanobdellota archaeon
ATGTGGTCGTAGCAAATGTTACAGTTTTCAATTCTCGAGCATCCTAAAAACAAGGGCCAATCAAACCACACTCGCCAGCAGGCGATTTTTTGCCGTGGCAAAAAACCTTTAGGGTGTGGTGGCCCATTGTTTTTTTGATAAAAGATAGAATAAATTATTAACAAAAATATTGTTTTATTTTACAGGATTTGCACTAATTAACCTTGCTTCTTCAGTTTCAAATCTTTTAAGGTAACCATTTTCTCCATGATATGCATTAACATCATCAGCTCTTGGATAAATAGGCTCTCTCCTTCTCAATACCCTTTGACTTAGAACTTCAATATCTGCTGATTCCCTTTGACCTCTTAAATAAGCATAAGCTCCTGCAACAGCTGCTCCTAATGCAGCTCCACCTTTTTCAATGGGTATTACTGGACGGTTCCACATTGCAGCAACTCTTCTCATTATTTCAGGACTTGCAGTTGCACCTCCTGTAACATATAAAGTTTCATTTGTCTGTCTAGTAAAACTTTTTGAATGAGTATAAACAGCAGCTAAACTTGATTCAATAATTCCATTATAATCATCAGGTAAAAATCCTATTCCATAACCAATTCTTGTTGGTTTAAAAATTCCTGAAACAGGAAAGGATTCATTTCTAGGCTGCAAGAAAAACATTTGTTTACCTCCAACCTCTGTTCTAGCTAAAGCTTTTTCTCCTGAAGCATAATCTTCTTTTGCAATACTATAATCTGCTCTTACCATATCCCAAACCATTGCTCCATTTGTTCTGCATCCAAAAATAAATGGCCTTCCAACTCCATCATACATTGCGTTTGCAAAACCTTGCATATCGAAGGTATTTCCATCTGTTGAAGTCATATTTACAAAACTTGTTCCTAAACTTAGCAAATCTCCTGAAACTAAAACTTTGGATTGAGGATTATCTCCTGAACCAGCTACTACCTGACAATTTTCATTAAAATCATATTTTTTTACAAAATATTCTGCAATGTTTCCAACAACAGAATCTGGGGAGGTTAGTTTAGGAAGTTTATATCTTAAATGAGTTCCTACATTTGTAAGACCTTTTGATACAGCTTCTATTAATTCATTTGACCATTCTTTTTTTCTATAATCCATTAAGGACATTCCACATGCATTTGCAAAATCTGCAGGAGTATCAGTATTTCCTGTTAAAACTGCAGGAATTAAATTACCTATTAATTGAATTCTTTTTGTATCAATATAATTTCTTCCAAAATTTCTTTTTCCAGTTTTTCTAATTACAGCTCCTGTAAATCTTAAAGGAGAATCTGAACCTGATAGTTCAATCATTCTTTGTTTTCCACCTATAAGTTCTCTTATTTCATCTGCTTCTTGAACTGTATCTGAAGTCATCCAAATTGGAGCTCTATCATAAGCTAAAGAAGTTCCTAATATTTGAGCAAGATCCCATTCTTTAGATCTATGTATTTGTCTTCTTAATCTATCAAAAAGATTGTGAGCAAATTCAACCAAATAAACATGACCATGTTGTTGACCAGAAGTATTAATAACAACAATATCTCTTCTCATTTCCAAAGGAGTGTCTTTAGACATTGCATCTAAAGATGCAAAAAACATTAGGGGAGGTTGAGAAGCTTCTCCTTCATTTAAAGGAGGTAAAATATAATTTTCATTTATTTCAAACCTGTTTAGACGAGGATCTCTTCTGTAATCTAAAGAATGATCAAATACTTTTTCTCCAGTGTCAATATCTATAACAATTGCTTGTAATTTTTGAGTACTTGAATCTAATCCTAATGACAATCTTGGCATTTTTATTTAAAAAAAACTTAATTTAAATGTATTATTGTTTTATAATAAACATAATACATAATAAATAACTTAACTTTAATAATGTCACTCCAAGAACTCTATACCTAAATCATCAGAGATATCTATTCTTCTTGCATCATCACCAGATATTTCAGAACCAGATATCTGAGGGCTTTTTACTCCGGTTATAATAAGCATCACTCTAATTGATTTTTCCATTTCAGGAGATAATTGCGCCCCCCATATCATTTTTGCATCTGTTGACAGTTTTTCGCCAACTGTAGCAATTATCAATCTAGCTTCATCCAAGCTCATATCATCACCACCTATAATATTGATTAAAGCTCCCGTAGCATTGGATATATCAACATCCAATAAAGGATTTGAAATTGCTTTTTCAACTGCTTCTCTTGCCCTATTAGCTGAATCAGATTCCCCCATTCCCATCAAAGAGACTCCTCCATTAGACATCACTGCTTTTACATCTGCAAAATCAAGGTTCACTAGCCCAGCTTTTGTTACAAGTTCTGTTGTTCCTTTGACTGCATTTGTCAAGATCTCATCAGCAACTTTAAAAGCAGTCTGTAAAGGCAGTTCAGGCGCTATTTCAAGAAGTTTATCATTTGGAATGACAATCAAGGTGTCTACAACTGCTTCCATTCTTTCAAGACCATATTCTGCATTTTCTATTCTTTTTTTACCTTCAATTGTAAAAGGCAAAGTTACTACCCCTATTGTCAGTGCTCCTTGTTTTTTTGCTAAACTGGCAATAACTGGTGCTGCTCCAGTACCTGTTCCTCCACCAAGACCGCAAGTAATGAATACCATATCACAATTTGCAAGCTTCTTTCTTATCTCTTGCTCTGATTCATGAGCAGCTTCTTCACCAATTTTAGGATTACTTCCAGCACCAAGACCCATTGTAAGTTCTTTTCCAATCAATATCTTATAATCAGCATCTGTATATAATAAGTCCTGAGCGTCAGTGTTCACTGCAATGAATTCTCCACCTTTGATACCTATCTCTTTCATACGTGTAATAGTATTTCCACCAGCTCCTCCTATCCCAAATACTTTAACTTTAGAATGTTGTTTTTTTATAAGGTCTTCTAATTCTTGGTCAATTGCTGCTAATTCAGGATCTTTAGCTGTCAAGGTATCTATATATATCGCCAATTTTTTCCCCCTTTTTATATTTAAGGTAAATAGGAATAAATAAATTGATATTTAAAGATTATTGCAATTAAAATATAGTTTTTTTATCAATCTTTATCTTATTCAAAATCAAAAAAAACCTTAAGAAGGAGGATTTAAGTTAGGTTTTTTCTCTCATCCTCATGTTTTTCTTGTTTTATAGTCTCAAACTCTATGCCAGTCATATCCTTAAACCTTTGTTTAAATATTTCTATAAAAGGCTTAACTTTTTCATCTTTGAAAATTACTTTTTTATCCATAATTTCAAAATCAAATCTCTGTTTTAAAAAAAAATCCATCAGAGAATCTATCTTTTCCTTATCATCATCAATCTTTTTATTTATCATAAAAGAATATTCTATTTCTTTACCTGCTAAAGGATTATTGAAATCAACTATCACTCTTCCACCTGAGACTGATAATACTTTTGCAATATAATTATCCATCTGCAAAGTCATACCAGGATAAGGATTCATTTTCTTTTCAATAAAAACCCCCATAGGCATTGTCTTTATCAATTTAGGATTCCTTGGCCCAAATGCTTTATCTGGAGACAATTTTATAGAATATCTTTTTCCTAATTCTTTTCCTTCTAAAGAATCATCAAATCCTTTTAAGAGCATCCCGTTTCCTACAGATATTATTATAGGCTTGACATCAGCATCCAACCCCATTTCTTTTGCTTCTTTTTTATCAGTTGTATCAAACATCTCTCCATTAGAGAAGCCTGTGAATTCAAGTTCTATAAAATCATTTTTATTTATTATCATAAAAACCTCTGGAAAAAATAGTTTATAAAGATGATGCATAAATCATTTTACGTGAATGATTCTTAGCAAGGTTTATAAATCCACCTTGGGTTTAATTTTTATAAATATGTATTAAATAAAAAAATGGCGTTAAGATTAATAAATGCTGCACAAGCAAAAACTGGAACATCAATAATTTTTGAAGGCGTTTCATGCATTGTAAAATCCAATGATATCTCTAAGACTGGAAAACATGGACACGCTAAATGCAGGATTGAAGCAATAAGTGTCATTGATGATAAGAAAAAAGTGTTTGTTGTTGGAGGACATGAAAGAATGGAAGTACCTATGATAGAGAAACATAGAGCTCAGATGCTAAACCTTGCGGGAAGCAATGTAAGCATCATGGATCTTGAATCATTTGAGACTTTGGAAATACCAATCTCTGAAGAATTAAAATCTGAAGTAAAAGAAGGTGATCAATTGGAATATTGGATTGTAGAAGGAGTGAAAGTATTAAAAAGAAAAATATAATGATACAAATAAATTATTTCAAAAGCAATAAAGAGATAGAGTTTTTGAAAACTCTGACAATTTCTCCTAGAAATTCTCAGGGTGCTCGCTCTAAGAGATAAAACATCGCATGGCAACAAAACTTGCACCTGCACAAGCACGACTTTTCAAGAACATATTTGTCTGCAAAAATTGCAAGACAAAAATAAGATCTGACTCTAGAAAAATTTTAGAGGGAAAAGTTAGGTGTAGAAAATGCTTGAAAAAAGCATTCAGACCTATTAGGAAAAAATAATAATGGTCTCAAATATCTATATATACGATATATCATTCTTAGTATTGTTCACATTATTTGTGATTATATTCCTGTATAAAAAAAGGAAGAACTTGAAAAGAGACGGACCTATGTACCTGTATCCTACTAAAGTTGGAATAGATTTTATTGATTATGTAGGAACAAAATACAAGAGAACAATAAGTGTTTTGAGCTTCATTGGAATAATAACCGGATATGCAATGATGATAATCATGCTTTATTCTATAGGCCAGTTCGTATATGTGTATTTATTCAAACCTGAGATTGTAAGACTCATAAAAGTACCTCCTATAATGCCTCTTGTTCCGTATGTGCCTGAACTTTTCCAGATTAAATTCTTAAAACCTTTTTATTTCACTTACTGGATTATTGCAATTGCAGTTATAGCTATCTTCCATGAATTTGCACATGGTGTTGTTGCAAAAAGATATAAAGTAAAAATAAAGTCTACTGGCTTTGGTTTTCTCGGACCATTTTTAGCTGCGTTTGTAGAACCAGATGAAAAACAAATGCAGAAGAAGAAGAAAATACAGCAGATATCCATTCTTTCAGCAGGAACATTCACTAATCTGGTTTTATCTATAATCTTCTTCTTAATATTATTGTTGTTCTTTTTAATGACTTATGCACCATCTGGAGCAATGTTCAATATGTACAGTCCAGAAATAGTGAATATCACAGACATACAGATGATTGGAAAACTTCCAATAAAAAGTTTAGAATCCAAAGAACTATTAAAAGTGATTGAAGGTAATAATCTTTCAAATGATTATGTAAATGGTGAGGAAAGGCATCTTAATCTAACAAAAGTAATTGTAAACACAAAAAGTTATCTTATTGATATCAATATATTAAAAGAACAATTGAAAGATGGAAAAATTGAAGCTGTATACCTTTACAAAGACCTTCCAGCTGTAAAAGCTGGTATGCAAGGCACAATCATTGAAATCAATGGAGAAAAAGTTATTACATATCCTGGTTTAGGAAATATCATGAAAAAGTATAAGCCTGGAGATAAAATAATAATCAAGACAAAGATGAATGATAAAATAAATGAATATGAAATTACACTTGCTGAAGACAGTACTAAACCAGGAGCAGGAGTCATTGGGATTGTCTATCTAGACAGCAAAAGATCAGGAGTCTTAGGAAAAATATTCAATTTTTTTAATTTCTATCAAAAACCTGGTACAGAATATGAACCTAAGTTCAATGAAGACCTGATAATATTTTTATATAACCTGTTCTGGTGGCTTGCTTTGATAAATTTAAGCGTAGCTTTAGTAAACATGCTTCCTATGGCTATGTTTGATGGAGGAAGGATGTTCATGTTGACAGTATGGGGAATAACAGGAAGTAAAAGAGTAGGGGAACTTGCTTTCAAATTCATTACATATTTTATACTTGGAGCGTTGGTAGTTGTCATGTTTGGCTGGGCTATTGCTATTTTTTAAGGTTTCTATAAATGATTATCAAAAAAACAATGGGCCACCACACCCTAAAGGTTTTTTGCCACAGCTAAAAAATCGCCTGCTGGCGAGTGTGGTTTGATTGGCCCTTGTTTTTAGGATGCGCACGAAAACTTTCAGAAGTTTTCGGAGCCACAAAATTTTCTGAGAAATTTTGATGGCAAGAAAATTCTTTCAAAAGAATTTTCTGCACAGAAAATTGCATAAAACAA
>JAUYDD010000088.1 GCA_030704765.1 Nanobdellota archaeon
GTGTTTGTGTTAATAAAACTACACAACAAGATGCAGGAACCGTAGATGATTTAATAAATCTAAGTAAACAACTAAGCAGTTCTATACCTAACTATAACTTAGCCATGAATTAAACAAAATGAACTCAAAATTAAAAATAGCGTTATTATTTGTAATTAATATATTCTGCTCTTCTCCAATTTTAGGGAGATTTTGCCTGCTTTCAGACACAAGAAAATCTTTTAGATTTTCTGTAATGAAAAACAAATCCTTCAAAATATGATAAGTTCCAGTTTTACTAATGATTCTCAATATTACACTTTTAAGACCTGAAGGGCATAAGCAAATAATATTCTCCTTAAATCAGGAGAAGAGGTAAATATCAAAAAAATTTCCTGAAAAATCGTCTACTCCATTCTAAAGAATGGAGTTTGATAGACTATTTTTCTTATTCGGAAATTTTTAGGATGCTCGAGAATTGAAAACTGTAACATTTGCTACGACCTCACGATAAATCATGAGGTTTTCAATTCTCGACATAATAACATTAAATTAATATAGTTAAATTATTCTTTAATATATTATAAAAAAGAGAAAATGAACAAAATCCAAAAATTCAACCAGATTTGCAAAGATATTAAATCACTTAAAATACAAAGTGCAACAACTTTGGCAAAAAAAGCTTTTTTTGCATATAAATTATTTCCAACAAAAAGTTCTAAAAAAAAACTACTTTCTTTAAGGCCAACAGAACCAATGCTTTATAATATATTAAATAAATTTTTAGATTTAAGCTTCCATGAATTAGACAAAATATTAAAAAATCATCAAGATATAATAAATAAACAAATCATTAAACTAATAAAAAATAACTCAGTTATTTTTACCCATTGCCATGCCTCTACAATTATCAATGCTTTAATATATGCAAAGAAAAAAAATAAAAAATTTGAAGTTTATGTAACTGAAACTCGGCCTTTATATCAAGGAAAAAAAACAGCAGAAGAATTGTCTAAAAAAGGAATTAAAATAACTATGTTTGTTGATTCAGCTGCAAAAATAGCTTTGACAAAAGAACAAGATAAAGAAGAAAAAACAAAACCAGTAAACCTAGTCTTATTAGGGGCTGATGCAATTACGAACAAAGGAGTTGTAAATAAAATAGGAAGTGGAATGTACGCTAGCATAGCAAAAATAAACAAAATTCCATTTTATATTGTATCAGATTCCCTAAAATATACAGATAAAAAAGTTAAATTTGAGCAAAGAAATCCAAATGAAATTTGGAAAAATAAAAAAATAAAAATCATAAATCCTGCATTTGAATTTATTCCCAAAGAAGAGATTACAGGAATAATCTCTGAACTTGGAACATTGAAATACCGGGAATTTTTAGGAAAAATAAACAAATAGATAATTATTTATAATTCTATATGTTACTAATAAAGGAATTAAAATGAAAAAAGAAATAAAAATATTGAATGATTTGGATTATGTTGAATTGTATGCAAATAAATTAAAAGAGGATAATAGCTTCTTTAAACAGCATAAACTATTGATTGAAAGCCAGATAAAATCTAGCAAGATTTTATTTAATAATGCTTTTGGAAAAAAAGATTTTAAATCTAATGCAAGGAAATATCTAAGGGAAGTAGGATTAATAAAATAATTCTATCTAAGAATCTCTTTCACAAGTTCATTAATATAATCAAAACCCCGATCATTTAATAAAACAGCATCATAAACACTTCTGAATGCACCTAAGTTATTTTCTTCATCTTCATTTAAATATCCAATTCTAATTAAGTTATTATAAGGAAATCCCTTTATCATATCGATATCTTCTAAACTATCCCCGAGTAAAAGAACATTTTTTCTGTTTTTTACTTGATCATATATTGGTGTTCCCTTTAGACTAGCTTCATCTTTGTTTAAAGAATGGATGATTCTATCATTAAGCCCTATTGCTTTTCCATTTCTATTGAATTTGAAAAAATTAGCAATTATATGAACATTATCATATAATCTACCTTCTTGTTCAAGATACATTTTTATCATATCACCAGGTCCAGCTGACATGATGAGCAAAGGAATATTATTTTCATGAAGATAATCTATAAATTCTAGACTTCCTGCCCTGAATTCTAAGGTTTTTTTAGCTACTATCTCTTGAAGCAATTGCCTTGTTATGCCGCATCTACACAATAGTTCAAAATGTTTTTTCCACCATTCATGCATCTTTAATCTTTTGAACCTATTATCTAATTTAGGATTAATCTCAATTGGACGGTATAAGTCAAATAATCTATGCGCTTCTTTAACATACTCTTCACCGAGATAATTACTATTCCTAATCTGGGCAATTACAGTAGGTGATTTTTGTCCTTTTGCAAAAGCCTTTGTTAATGTCCTATCAAAATCAGATATTACATGGAACTTTTTTACACCACTTTTAGAAATATTTTTTTTGATTTTTTCTAGCTTTTCAGGATCAACTATCACAATTTCATCCATATTAAGAATCAATGTTTATGATTTTTTCCACATTTGTTGTCATGGTCTTTTTCATAAGAATCTTCATATTCACAATTTTCATTAATGTCATGGCTTCTGGAAGCATCATTGACTTTTTTTATTATATCATTCATGTCATCTTCAAGTTCTTTTATCCTTTGCAATACTTGTTCTTTTGCAACTAAAAGTTTTTCAATCTGGCCTATTACCAGCTCCCTTGTCTCTTTAACTGATTTTTTAACAAAATTCTTATTGCCAACCTCTATTATAAAGTTTTTATCAGTTATTTTTACAGGAACAAAAATCTTTTTGCCAATATTTACGAGCATCTCTTCACATTCTTTTCTCTCTATTTCTTCTAGGCTGTTTTTTAGTTCTTGTATTTCACTAAGGTTCTGGTCTATAAGTTCAGTTTGCTGGTTCAATTGATTAGATTCTTGTTCAATTATCTGCAATTGCATAATTTGTTCTTTATCCATTTTCTTTATCTATATATCCTGGTAAATAAAGGTTTTTAAGTATTGCGTATATCTAGATTTTATGAAAAACGAGGTCAGGAACAGCTGGTTGAAAAAATATTTTTGGTTGCCTTTGATATTCGCAATCTTCACTGCAGGTTATATCTTTTATTCCTCTTCTTTGGTATTTCCAAAAGGGCCTATAGATCCATTAGGAAACATAAAATCAATTGCTTACCACTATATTTCTTTTTTTGTATTAAGTTTTTTTATAATCCTTTCAATAGTCAGGATAGATAAGAATGAAAGATATTATTTATTATTAGCCTTATTATTAGCATCAGCATTTGCAATAACTGATGAATTGCATCAGTTCTTTGTCCCTAACCGTGATTGCGGATTAGCTGATTTTTTGACAGATTTTGCAGGAATTATCTCAGCAGGTTTTGTTTATTTATTTTTGTTTGACAGAAGAACTTGATAATCTTACTGACTTGATTTACTCTCTTAATATCATAGGGTATTAGATTAGATTTCTTAAGTAAAAATGAAATTTAACCTGCCTATCGGTCAAGGTTAAATTCCTAAAGTTTGAAGTTATCGTCACAATTTTGAAGAGGTTTCTATCATGCAAGAGATGTAAACCTTAATCAATGATTTAACCAAGATAAGTATTGCATTAATAATTATTATTTGGAAAAAATTATATTGACAAAAGTCATATAATTTTTTATAATATTCTTTAGATAGCTAAGGAATCATAACCTATTAACAAATAACAACAATCATCCTAAGCCATATTTAAGCAACATCAAAGACCTTTCTGAATATCATAGAGAATATTATTGTAAAGACTAGATAGAACCAAAACCAAGTCATGAAATTAAAGAACTTATATGGGCTCAAAATAAAATAATCTGAAAACCACCTGAAAAAAAGTACAAGGGGTATAATTGTATAGATAGTCGGCCTCATTGTTATTTCCATAGTTCTTGGAATGAATTCAAGCTGTTTTTTATTCAGTTCCATAATCTTTTCTGGATTGTCTCGGTATTTTTTTATTTCTTCCTGCAATATTTTTTGTTCTTTTTTAATCTCTTTTAATGTAGTTTGGTCTGTAAAATATTTCTGTATTAAAGTTGTTATCAATGTGAATATGCCAACAATCAAGAACATGCCATAAAGAGTATTGAAATCCAGAAGTTTTCCTAAAGTAGGGTTAGCTATAGCATGCACTGATTGTTTTATTATAGGCACTTTATCCCATAAAAAAGCAGCAAGCATTGTAAGGACAAATACTAATAACAAAATTTTCATACCTTTCATATCATCTTTTTTTCCAAACATTTTATTTTTTCCTAAAACTGACTATTTTACACTCCCATGATTTTTTTTAATGCAGGATTCATATCTATTGCATGCTGTTGTGCAATGTTCTGGTAGAATTGGAAAGTTATCATTATACCTAGAAGAAGTGCTGTACCACCTACAAGAGCTCCAAGTACATCTGCAAGTGCTGCAAGCAGGCCTATTGCAATTCCTCCCATTACAGTTAAAGGCATTACATATCTTTCTAATATTGATTCAAGTATTCTTCTATCTTTTCTAAAACCCGGTATCTGAAGGCCAGAATTCAATATGTTTTGAGCTTGTGAACCAGCATCCATTCCAGAGGTTTTTACCCAAAATACAGAGAATAATGCTGCAAAAAACATATAGAAACTTAAATGACCTAATAATTGGGGTATTAATTTCCAGCTAAAAGAATTTGTAATTAATGTTTGTACAATATTTGTGGGTGTTATCCAAAATAATATTCCCGATACAGGCCTTCCTTGTTGCATATCTCCTAAAATAGTTGCATGTCCTAACGAGTTTTGTAATAATCCTGTAAAAAGCTGAAGATTTGCAATTAATGCTGCAGTCAATATAACTGGAATGACACTAGCATAAAAGAACTGGAGAGGCCATTTCATTGAAAAACCTCTTAATCTATCATAACTTAAAGGTATTTCTATTTTCAAGGACTGAGTCCAAACAACTATTAAAAATAATACAACTGTAGTTATTATTGCAAATAAAGCAAGCATTGCACCTTGAGTGCTTCCAACAGTCAATGCTTGTAAAAATGCAAAGACTTGTCCAGGACAGGAAACTTGATTGAAACTTAATAAACATATTCCGCCTTGAACATCAACAAATCCAAATGCAGCAACAACAAGTCTCCAACCAACTCCTGCTGCAATAAATAAGCTAACTCCAGAGCCAAATCCATATTTTTGGCAGACTTCATCCATGAATAATACAGCAAGCCCTCCTAAAATCAGTTGGAATATCACAATAGGAGCATAACCAGGATGTGCTTCAAGGCCTTTCATAACAACATATACAACTGATTCGAATATAATAAAGAAAAATACTAATAGTTTTTGTAAACCTTGGAAAAACTTCTTTCCTTCTGATGTAGATACATCAATCTCCAATATCTTGCTTCCAACTAAAAGTTGAAGGATTATAGAAGCCATAACAATAGGCCCAATACCAAGGGAGATTATTGAACCAAAGCTTGTTCCCATGATTACTGCTAAGTATTCAAAATTTTTCAATGCATTATTTGAAAGTCCATATAAGAATATGTTTTCAAGAATAAAATATAATAATAATATGAGTAAGGTCCATTTAAGTTTGATGTTGAAACTTAATTTTTTCTCAACAGGCCCCTTTACTTCTGGAAGATTTTTTAAGATATTTATTAATTCCATTATGAATTGAAAATTTTTAAGTTTATAAAGCTATCAAATTATTTTTTCTTCTTTTCTTTTATAACTTTAGGCTTGATTGATTTGGATGTTTCTTTTTCTTTATTTTCTTTTGGCTCTTCATTTTTGATTAATATTGCCTTACCACCAGCTTTTTCAATCTTTTCTTTTGCACTTTCTGAAAATGCTTTTGCTTTAATTGTAAGAGCTTGTTTTAATTCACCCTCTCCAAGTATTTTATACCCTTTTAATATAATCTCTTTGTCTTTTCCATGTTTTTTTAATAAAGAGTCAAGTTTCAATTCTATATCATTCAGATTGATCACTTCATTATTTTTTTTAAAGCTCTTTCTCGAAGTAACTCCCTGTTTCCCAAAATAATTGTTTCCATAAAGATTTATCACTAAAGATTTTTTATGATCAGCTCTTTTTCCAGTGCCAGCCATACCGCATCCTCCATGATGTCCTGACTTTTTCCATTTTTTTCTAGACCCATGACCATAAGTAGTGTTTCCTCTCTGGTTCTTTGATTTCTTTTTTTTATGGGTTTTTATTTTCATATTTAAAGCATTCTTATTAATAATTTATTTATATTTTCCTTATTATCACTTAACACTCCTTTTGGATATTGGAGTTTTGATTTTATGCCTCCTCTTGGAGGATGGAGCCTGAAAAATGGTTTGAATCCTATTTCTTCTAGATTTTTTCCATTGAAGATTTCTTCAGACATTTTTTCAGGATTAAAATCTTGTGAAACTAAAGGCTTACCTCTTGCTTTTAATAATTTTGCTAAAGTATCTTTATTAATCTCTCCATAAGCTACACTGAATTTTACTCTTTTCAGCATTCCAGTTAAACTTGGATTAGAGCTATCCATAAGTATGCATGCATATTTCCTTCTTAACCTCAACCTATCTAAAGTTATTCTTACATCAGGATTAAGTTTTACTTCACCAGCTATTCTTATGACTGCTAATAGTTTTCCAGTTGATTTTACATTAGGAGCCAGTTTTGTTGTTTTTTCTTTAGTCTCAACTATCTTTGTTTTTTTAGTTGAACTTTCTGTTTTTTTTGTTTTCCTTTCTGTCATTTTCTATTTTTACCTCTATTATAGGTTTTATAAACTTCTCTCTTTGATGTTCTATGGCCTTATACTATGTTTATTGTCTCTTCTGAAAACCCAAGTTTTACAAGGGCTTTTTTTGCGTTTTTTGTATGGTCTCCTTGCAGTTCTATTGTATTTTCCTTCTCTCTCACTGTACCTCCGCAAGCAAGCTCTTGTTTCAAGCCTTTTGCAATAGTTTTCAACTCTACTCCTTGAAAACCTGATAACAGAGTCACTAACTTCCCAAACTTTTTCTTTTCAGTCCTGACCTGTATCTTCTGCTCAGTTTTCGCTATGTCTTCACAGACACATGCATGTATAGGCAATCCACATTTAGGACATATATCCATTGTTTATTATTTATCAATAGGTTTCTTTTTTAATCTATTGATTGTGAGTAATCTTGCTATTGTCTTTTTTATCTCTTTTATCTTTATCTTCCCGCCTTTTGTAGAAGATACTTTTTCTTTGATAAGCCGCATTCTCAATTCTTTTAGATTCTCTTCGATTTCTTTTTCAGACATTTTTTTTAGGTCTTTCTTTCTTAGTATCATTTTTATATTAGTTTTTTCTGGTTTTTTTAGTTTTCTTTTCTTCTATTTCTTCTATTTCTTCTTTTTTCCCTTTTATGTTTGATTTTATCTGGTCAGTGATTACTATCTGGTCATATATTTTTTTATCAGGAGCCATAATAGCCACTTTTATTCCTGATATGCCTAGTTTAGTAAGGGCAGTTGCTTTTGCTCTATCTACTTCTTTAGAAGGTTCTCCTGATTTTTTAAGATATCCTTCTGCAAATCTCCAGGATTTTGCCCTGTCTGAAGGCAGTTTGCCTGATAATCTTAATTCACATCCTAATGCACCTGCATTCATTATCTCTTGAAGTTTCCTATATGCTATTACTTTGAATTTCAAGTTGCCCATTCTTTCTAATGCCATAGCAATCTCATCTGCAACAAGTTGGGAATCAAAAAGAGGATTCTTTATCTCCCTTATCTCTATATGCGGATTCTCTAGCTTGAATTTTGTCTTTAATACGCTTGTAAGCTCTTCTATTTTTTCTCCTTTCCTTCCAATGACAAGTCCAGGCCTTGATGTGTATACAACTATTTTCTCACCTATAGGAGTATATTCAATATCTAATTTACTGATCTTGCCTTTTCCAAGGTTTCTTTTTATATACTCTTTGATTCCGTATTCTTCTTTCTTTAGTTTTATGAACTTAGATTTTTCCATTGTATAAATTTACATATTATTTGTCTTGTGCAAAGCATCTATGCATGCTTTTGCTAGGTTTATTGTAGTCCTTTTGCTCCCTGATGTCTTTGAATAAACATCTTTTATTCCAGCAACCTTTAATATTTTCTTGCATTCATCTCCTATGACAAGCCCAGTACCTTGGGGAGCAGGTATGAGATTGACTCTGCAACTTCCGCATTTTCCTTTAACTATGAAAGGCACTGTATGTTCTTCACCGCATACACAATCAAAGCTAGCACAAGCTCTTTTTATCTTTGTAATGTTTAGTTTAGCATATCTTAATCCTTTAGCTCTAGCAGGCAAGGTTTCTTTAGCTCTTCCATAACCTATTCCCACATAACCGTCTGAATTACCAACAACAATCATGCATGAAAAAGTAGGCACATTGCCTTCAGCTGTCTTTTTCTGGGTCTGTCTCCAAGCTCTTCTTTTTCCTCCTCCAAATTTCCCTTTTGCTTGCCCAATGTTCAATATATCAGATTTCAATTCCAATAAAGAGTCTACAATCTCTGGCTCTAGTATCTTATATTTTAACGCTTCATCAATATTTTTTATTTTTTTTCCTTTTACAAGCATTCCTAGTTTTGTTTTTGGCCTCCAATCTTCAAGGTTTTTAATTTGTTGTTGTTTTATTCTTTCTTCTTTTAATTTTGATATTTCTTTTGTATCTTTGTTTTTGAATATGGGGCTCGTCATTTTATTTTATAGCTCCTTTTATTTTATTGAATACATCTTCAACTTTAGTGTTTTTTCCTTCTAATCTTTCTTTTGAGGGTATTACTTCATCGCTATAATTTATTTCTATTCCTGAATCTGAAAACCCTTTGACAGCAGCGTATATTCTGGATCCTTTTGTGCTATGTATCAGGCCTGTATCCAGTACAGCTTTTTTTATTGTTTTTGCTTTTTTTCCAAGTAATAATCCAGCAAGATAAGCAGCAGGAAGAGATTTTAAGCTTCCTTTTTTAGCTTCAGGCCATCCATGTTTCAGTAGTTCTTTAGTGTTCACTGAATAAGTGACCTTATCTTGTGCATTAGTGCTTTCTATCAATTGCAATATCAGGTAATTATTAGTTTTTCTAATCACAAGTCTTGGAATTTTACTTTTTAATAATACTATCCTGTTCCTGTAATCAGTCTTATATTTTAATCTTCTTTTTTTGTCTAGTTTCATTTTTGTTTTCTCCTTTTTGTTTTGGTTTGTTTTTTATTTTCAATCTTATTGCCTATTCCAACATTATCCAGGTATTCTTTTAAGCTGGATTTGCTCTTGAAGTATTTCATTTTGATTTTTTTTCTTATATCAAGATAATTTTCCTTATCAATCTTGCCCTTTAATCTTAAGTCTTTGATATATCTTCTTAATTTTCTAGTGACCTTGACATAGTTTTCTTTTCTTTTCTTTACTTTGATTTTTATTTTACCAGGCCCTCTTTTTATTTTTCTTCTTTTTATCCTTTTCCTTCCTTTGATAGGTTTTATAATTATTAATCCTTCTGAATGTAATGATCTGATGTCTTCTTTTGTAATTGCTTCTTTTATTTCAGATAAGCTTTCTGGATTGAATTTGATTCTGTTCTTTCCAACACCTAGTGTTTTTGCCGCAAGCTCTTTTTTGTTTCTTAGGTTCATTTTTTATTTTCTCCTGAATTTTTATCTTCTTCTATTTTTTCTTCAATGCCTTTTTCTTCTTTTTTATTTTCTTGTTCTTTTTTTTCTGCTTCTTTCTTCTCTGCTTCTTTTAGCTTCTTGTCCCTCTCAACTCTTCTTTTTTGTTTTTTCTCTTTTTCTTCTTTTTTCATATTTTCTTCTTGTTCTATCTTTTCTAGATATTTTTTTGAATTAAGATTGGATAATCTTATATTGTTTTTAATAGAATATTTTGCTATCTCAATTTTCTTTAATTTACCTATTTTAGCAACAATAGCAACTTCATTTTTTTGGAGTTTTTTTAAGTCATCAAGATTATTTATTATAACTTGTTTTTTCCCAGAAAAAAGCCCTCTTTTAGCTTTTTCATTCCTATAACCAATAGAGACATTCCTCAAATGTCCTTTCATCTTCAATCTGACTTTATTGTCTCTTCCTTTAGCTCTTCTATATTTTAATTTCTTTTTTCTTCTTAAACCAAGTTTAGAATATTCCCAATATCCCAATCTTACAAATTTTTGTTTCTTTTTCATAAGAAGCTCCTCCCAGGTTTTTCTATTATGAAAATCCCATCTTGAAATATTCTTCTGTCTCTAAATCTGATTTTAGTGGCTTTTTCAATATTTGCTGCTGTTTGGCCTGCTTTTTCAATATTGTAGGATTCTATTTCTATTATGTCCTTGTTTATCCTGACATTTACGCCCTCAACTAATTTCATTCTCCTATCTTTTCTTTCTCCAAGAAAGTTTTTGACAACTAGTTCATTGGATGTTTTATCATGGAACAATGTCATCGGGAAATGTACTGAAACAGCTTGTAACCTATAAGTATAAGGTTCATTCAAACCATTTAAAGAGTTTTTAATATGTGCAACAAGGGAACCAAAGACTTTCTTTTCTTTTCTAGAGGTTTTTTTTGAGGATATTATCACTTTATTATTCTCTACTTTTACAATTAAACGAGGATTCACTGACCTCTCAATTTGATTATTGCCTTTTTTCATTATTACCTTGGATTTTTTAATTTCTACATTTATTCCATTAGAAATTTCAATTTCTTCAAGAAGTGCTTTTTTGAGATTTTTATTTTTTTCTGCCATTCTAATAAACATATGCAATTAAGCAACCTCCGATATTCTTTTCTTTAGCTTCAATATGGTCCATCAGGCCTTTATTAGTAGAGATTATTACAAATCCAAAATTTTTTGCAGGAAGATATCTTCTGACATAACCCTCTATTTGTTCAACAGAAGATGTGAACCTTGGTTTTATTGCTTTTAATTGGTTTAATTTCTGTATTTCTATATTTATGTTTCTTCCATCAACTGAATAGTCAATATATCCAGCATGTTTTATTATTTCAAGTATATTTCTCAATAGTTTTGAGTTTTTATTTAAGACAATGCTATTTTTTCTAGCTTTTTTAGCATTCATTATCATGTTCAAAGCATCTGAAACTATATCTTGGCTCATCTGAAGCTACACCTCTTGTAGCGAAGACCCTGGGAATTTTCATTGAAAATTGCCAGTGTTTTCAAAAACTTGTTTATAAAAAACGAAGTTTTTCTATGTTTTTGAAATTTATTATATATCATTTTAACTAAATTTTCTAAAACCTAAATCTTCAGCTATCTCTCTGAAACAATGCCTGCAAAGATTCAATCCATAGCTATTTACCATAGCTCCGAATCTTCCGCATCTTTCGCATTTTTTCTTTGCTATGCCGCAGGTTTTTTCTTTAGGTTTGTTATGTTTAATGTATTTCCTTCTTACTGCAGGTTTTTTTGAATACTGCTTCAAAGATTTCCTCCAATCACTTGCTGTCATCTGAAGCTGCACCTCCTGTACCAAAGAATCAGGAAATTTAAGAGATTTTCTGAGTGCGAAGGTTTGTTAGAACCGAGGATATTTATGAAAAAATTGTTCATTTTTCAACCTCCACATTCAAGTGTTTTTTTAGATAATCTATTATCTCTTCCTTTGTCACATCCTGTCTTTTTGGATATTTTCCTTTTTTTATTTTTTTGAATTTTACTCTTTTTCCTTTTCTAGAGAATGATACATCTATTTCAAATCCTAAAATTCCTATATCTCGATTATATTCTAGTCCCGGTATTTCAATATATTCTTTTATTCCTAATGAAAAATGATTGTTTTCTATTTTCTTTCTAGATATTGAATTATCTTCTGCTGCAAGGAATCTTTTCAAAAGATTGATCATTGTTTTTTTATCCCTTATAGTTACCTTGCATCCGCTTTTTTTTCCTGGAGAGATTCCAAAATCAGGTATTCTTTTATGGGATTTCAAGACCTGGATTTTTCTTCCAGTTATTGTTGAAAGAAGTTTTATTGATTTTTCAAGCTTGTCATCTATTCCTCCGCAGTTCAAGACCATTTTTTCTATGTCAATATCTTGCATCTTGTTTGTTTTTTTCATTTTATTCAATTATTATTATGTTTTTAGACCAGACATTTATCTTGCCTTTGTCTGAATTTATTTTAGCAAGTATCTTTCCACCCCTCTCAATAATATCTTCTATTTTTCCTTTATAACCTGCATGCGAGCCTTCTATAATAAATGCTTCTCTTCCTTTTTCCATAGGTAAGATTTTGACTATCTTTTTTTCTTTAAGATTATATATCAAGGTATCTCCGGTCTTTACTTTTTCTTTTATTATCATGTTTCTTCCATGCATAAGGTTCACTTGTATTTTTTTATCAGAAAGAACTTTTTTATTCATTATCTTATAGGGTTTATTTTCTGATTCTTTTCCTTTGATTTCTTCAAAAACCATTTTTTTCTTTTCAGATAAGGTTGCTTTGTAACATTCTCCTGTTTTTGTAAATGTGATTATGTCAAATAAGCTTATAGGATAGTTTGTTACTTTGATATCTTTGTAATTCACTTGTATTTGTTTTTCATTTATGAGTCTTTTTACATCTTTATTGTTCCTGACAATCTTTAGAATATCCCTTAACACAACTACTAGGGGTATGGATTCATAGCAATTATGCTTAGACACAGCTAGATATTTTGTACCTTTTCTTGGTATTGGCCAGAATTTTGGAATATTATCTCTTTTTAAGTACATTTTCTTTTACCTCCGGTTTTTCTTTTTTTATCATCTTCCTTTCTAAAGATTCTTTTCTTTTTTTATCTTCAAGTTCAAGTTCTCTTATCTGGAGATTAGAAGGATGGAAATTAACATTTATTTTTGTACCATCTTTTTTTGACCTATAGATTCCTGCAATAAGCACAAGGGTTTTTTTAACATCAACTTTTTCTATTTTTCCTGTCTTTCCCTTGAATTCCCCCCTCATTACTTTGACACTATCGCCTTTTCTTAAACTAAAGTTCCTTTTGCCATATTTTTTCCTAAGTTCTTTTGATAAGTTAGCTGAAATCATTTTATGCCTTATGTGAAGAGGAGCATTTGCTACAAATTTCCTTTGTTTTCTAGGTTGTTTGCTTGCTCTCCATTGGTTTGAAAATTTGTTTTTCATGCGAAGATACACCTCTTGTATCGAGCAGACTGAGGATTTCTATAGAAATTCTCAGGATTTTCAAAAACCTGCTCTATAAAACCGAAGGTTTTCTTGTTTTTGAAATTTAGTTTTTGTTTCATGCGAATTTTATACTATAAATTTAGCTATTTTTGCAATGAATGCCCATCTTTCAGCGACTTCTTTTGCAATAGGTCCTTTTATCTGAGTGCCTTTTGGATTGCCTTTATTATCTTTAAGTAAGCATACTGCATTATCCATGAAAGCTATTCTTTCCCCTGTCTTTCTTCTGAAAGGTTTTTTTTGTCTTATCACAACAGCATCAAAAAGCTGTCCTATGATTTCAGGATTACCTTTTCTTACAGATACTTTTACATGGTCTCCGATCTTTACATATTGTTGCCTTCCTTTCCTCGTCTTTCCTCCAACTACACCCGCAATCCTGACTATTCTTGCTCCGCTATTGTCACTTGCAAGAGCTTGGCTTCCAATATTAAGCCCATTAGTCAGTTTAGCTCCTACACCTTTCATCTGAAGCTACACCTCCTGTAGCGAAGAGACTGAGAATTTATTAAATTCTCAGGATTTTCAAAAACCTGCTCTATAAAACCGAAGGTTTTCTTGTTTTTGAAATTCATTCTATTTTTCCTCCAGTTATTTTTTTTGTGACAATAAAATTAATTATTTTTGATATAGGCCTTGATTCCATAATCTCGATATAATCTCCAATATTAATCTCATTAGCCATGCAGTCTGGAAGTCTTGCATGTAGTTTTGTCTTTCTTTTAGCATATCTTTCATATTTCTGTACATAGACAGTTCTTTCAAATTCAATTACTACTCTCTTTGGAAATTTCTTAATGACACTACCACTAAAACTCCTGCCTCTAAGACTTATTTCTCCATGTTTTGGGCATAATCTGTCATTGCATTCTATTTTTGCTGTAGGTTTTTCTTCTGTTTGTTTTTTATGTTCTTCTTTGTCTGTCATTATTTGTTTCTAGGTATTAATTTAATTGTAATATGGCATCTTTTGAATCTTCCGCTGCCAAATCTTTTATATGGTCTTGGTGCAAGATTAGGTATTGCATGCAATTTAAATTTTTCAAGTTCTAGTTCATCTTGAATTGCATTCGATTTCAAGCTTTTCAATAATCTCAATATCTCTTTAGATGCTTTTACAGGATATCTTCCTGACATCATACCTCTTCTATGAGGTATTTCTCCTCTCATAGGAACAGGTTTTTTCATCTTAATGACTTCTTCAAGCATATTTATTGCAACATCTATATCTTTTGATCTTATGTATTTAGCTATAGCTACTGCCTGTTTTAATGATACTGGCATATCTCTGCCATTAACAATAGATTGATTCTTTTTTTCTTTAGTCTTGACAATTTTTTCTTTTTTTGCTTCAGTCTTTGGAGATTCAGCTGTCTTTTTTTCTTCTGTCTTTGTTTCTTCTTTCTTTTCAGTTATTTTATGTTCTTCTGCCATGTTAGATTTTTAAAATATTCATTTTTACTTGACTGATTGCGAAGCACTGGATCTGGTAGCTCCAATACCTGCTGCTCCATGTTTAACCCTTGATCTTGTAGCTGAAAATTCTCCCAGTCTATGGCCAAGCATTTCTTGAATTATCTCTATTGGTACGAATTCTTTTCCATTATGTATCCATATTTTCATGCCAATCATACCAGGAACAACCACAAGATCCCTCAAGTGCGTTCTTATGGGCTTGTTTTTCATGACTTTTTCATTACATAATAGGACAAACTTGTGTATTTCATCATAATGTTTCAACACAGTACGTCTTTCATTTGATTTCAATAGTTTTGCAAATTCTCTTATATCCATTTTTTTCAATGCATCTAGTGTAAGTCCACGATAAGTGAATTCTTTTTTCTTTAATGATATTTCTTCGTTTTCCATTTTATTTTATATGCCCTGTTCTTCTAGGCCTTATATGGCCTACTTTAGCTCCTGGTGGAGCATTTCTTTTTGCAATCTTAGATTTAATTCTTTTTCCTCTTCCTCCACCAAATGGATGGTCAACTGCATTTGTTTTTATAGGAGAGGTCCTGTGCCATTTCCTGCCTTTTGCTTTCATAAGATAATGTTTGTTACCAGCTTTTACAAAAGGTTTTAATAATCTTCCATCTCCAGCACATACCCCTATTATAGCTCTGCAGTCTTCATGCAATCTTATAATTCTTCTTCTGATAATGATTTCAACACCTCTTGAATCCTTGTTCATTACAAATCCAGATGAACCAGCTGTCCTTAATATTTTTCCACCGCTTCCAGGAAATTTCTCAATATTAAATAACTTTGTTCCTTGAGGAATATCTTTTAATTTAAGTATGTTTCCATTAGCAACTTTTCCTTTCCCTATTTCAATCTCTTGTCCTTCATAAGAACCATCTGCACTAGGTACATAAAATACTTCATTTGCTATTCTGATTTTTGCAAGAGGAGCTGTATGAGCAGTTGAATTTATCAAAGATATTATTTTTCCAGCACCTTCAATACTTAGTTTAGGATAAGTTATTCTATATCTGTAAGCTTTTCTTCTGACTCTGAATGTGAAGCTTCCGTGGCCTCTTGCTTGCTGTGTTAATGTCTTTCCCATGTTATATCATTCCTAGTTTTGTAGCTATATCAATAGCTGGATTGTTTTTATTTAATCTTATATAAGCATATTTTGTATTATGTCTTATTACTGTATTTATAGATTCTATCTTGACTTTGAACATTTCTTCAAAAGATTTTTTTATATCCTTTTTTGAATCTTTTCTATTCACTTCTATTGTTATAATATTGGAAAGTTCAATCATTCTTACAGCTTTTTCAGTTGTTATAGGGCGAATCATCATTTTTTTTCTCCAAATTTTTTTTCAATATCTTTAATTGATTTTTCTGAAAATATTGTTATTCTTGCTCCACCTGATGCAAGGTCAGTTAATCTTAATTTATCTGATTTTACAATATCTATTCCCTGTATCTTTAAATTTTCATCTTTTGCAATCACAAACAAAAGTCCCGAGTTTTTCTTGTATTTTCTGCCTCTAAGTTTCCCAATACCAGCTCTTGTTGATTTTTTCTGTATAGAGACTAGATATAGTTCTCCTAAGATATTTTTTAAAGTTTTGAAAAAATCTTTTGTTTTTAGTTTCAAGATTTTTTCATCCAATACTAATGGGAGCTTTATTTTCAGCTCTTTATCTTTTAATGAAGAATATTTTTGTTTTATATGATATTCAGAAGAAATGTAGGTCAAAGCAGATAATATTGCTTTTTTATACTCTTTTTTATTGATTTTCTTTTCAATGACAAGCCCTCTTGGAGGATGAGCTCTTCTTCCTCCTCTTGCAGAAGGAATTATTGCAGCAACCCAGAAGAATTGGTTGCCTCTTCTCCACATTTTCTTTTTTGGAAATCTTGACATTCCTTTTCCTCTATCTGATTTCCAGTCATGTCTTGTATGGAGTACACTTCCGGATGCTGACCTGTTCATACCAGCATAGGTCTTTGGCCTATATGGTTGTTTTATTTTTTCAGTTTCTATGACTTTAGCAATAATATCTTCTCTTACAGGTTCTTCAAATAAAAAAGTTGTTATTTCATGGGATTTTTTCCCTTCGCTATCTAGCACATGTAATTTTGTCATTATCTTAATTCTATGAATTCATAGTTTCTTTTAGTGAACTTTATTGTAGGTCTTAAAGCTGAAGTCAATAATAATGCTCTTTTTTGAGCTCCTTGTACGCTTCCTTGCAATATTATATAATCTCCTTTTATTTTTCCATAATTAGTGAATCCAGATTCAGGATTTATGTTTTTATCATTGATGTTTCCAATATAGACTATTTTGCTGTTGTATACAACTCTTGTAAAATATCCCATCTGTCCTGCTCTTGGTTGAGTATAGTCCACTCTTGAAGGATGCCACGGACCTCCGCTACCAAGGGTTCTTTGGCCTTTTTCAGATTTATGGCTTTTTAATGATACGCCAAATCTTTTGACTGTTCCTTGAAGACCTTTTCCTTTAGTAACTCCTCTAATATCTACTACCCCTTCTTTAAATACATCGTTTATAGATATCTCCTTTGATAAGTGGTTTTTTACAAAGTTTATTTTTTCATCTTTAGAACCAAAAATACCTATTTCTTTTATATCAGGAGTCTTTTTTATTCCAGTTTTTTTAACTTGCGAGAAAACAACAATACTAATATCATCAAAGTCTTTTGTCAAGAAATCCTCAAATTTTTTATCACCTTTTTTTGGTAGCTTAATTTTTCTTTTGAGCTCTTTATCAAGGTTATGGTTGATGAACTCATATGCGACTTTTTTGTCTTTATAAAATCTTACTGAGAGGATTTTCATGGTCGGACACTCTAATATAGTCACAGGAAAAACAATTCTTTTGCCTTTGGTAAGAGAATTAGGGGTATTATCTTTTGCATAAACAGACCTCATAACAGCTTTATAGCATATAAAACCTAATAATCCAGGTTCTTTTTTTGATATAGCGCTCCAGCTAACTTTTGGCATTATTTTTGCAGCTCTTTTTCTAGGATAAAACTGCAAACTTCCGTGTCTTGGAGGTGGATTTACCATTTTCTATTTTATAAGAATCTAAAATATTTAATAACTATCCAGAATTATAACTCTAGTAATAGAGCATTTCTGAACCTCCTGATGAATAACAGATGTTATCAAAAATTTCCAAGATATCTTAATCTTAATATTATTTCAATCAAATAAGGGTTTATAAAGCTTCTGCATAATACTTTCGTAAAAATACAAAGGTTTTTTTATAATCTTCTATATTTTAATTAATGATCAATAAGGAATTAGATAAGATTATCAGTTCATCTTATAAGCTACTAGAAGAATTTTGTATGGGTTCTTGTAATGCTAGATGCTGCAAAGAAGGTTTTTTAAGATTAGATGAAAAAGGAGAAAGTCACTTTATTAATAGGAATCCTCAAAACATTATAGATAAAAAAGAGAATATTGTTATTTTTTCTACTCATCCAAGATGCCCTTTTTTATCAGATAATAATCAATGCAAGATCCATAAAAATAAATTAAAGCCAGTTATATGCAGTCTTTATCCAATAAAAGTTATTGGAGACAAGGATGATGTCTTAGTCATTTTTCATCCTTCTTGCAGGGCTGTATATGAGGGTGTCTTGAATGAAAATATAAGAAAAATTAGGGCTTTAGGTTATATTGTTGTTTGTTAAGAGAACTTTGAATAATTCAGCCTTTAGCATTTTGAGGATGAATTTTCAAAGGACTCTTCTGAGAATTTTGCAAAATAGCAAAATTCTCTTAAGCTTCAAATTCAATTTCCTTTTTTATTTCTTTACCATCTATATTTAGATATCTTATGATGATGCCTTTTCTTAAAGCTTTTTCTCTTATTATTGCAAAATCTTTTTCATTTTTATATTCTTGAGGTACAATTATATCTTTTATCAAGAAATCATGTTTTATCTCTATTTTTTTAGCTCCTTTATCCTCATTATCAAAAATAAATTTCTCTATTAAGTTTTTGTCCGTTGTTTTTAATTTACAGAAATTTATTTTTAATTCAACATCTTCTTTTTTATTGCTAGCAGCTCCTTTTGAAGATTTCGGAGATTTAGCTTGGACCTTAAGTTCATCTTCTCCTGCTTTAAACGATAAACCAATGAAAGCTTTGGTTTGCGTGTCGCATATTTCTACAATCTCTATTCCTGTCATCTCCCTATCTATCCGGTATTTTTTAATTCCCATAGCATTGGATTTTCCTTCATATCTTATTCCAGATATTTCTAATGCAGATATAAGTGTTCCTGTAACATGGGTCTTAGAGTTTCCGAGTTTATCTCCCATTGCCCTTACAAGTTCACGTGCATATTCACTAGTTGTATTGAGGGTATATTTTCCATTAGAATTTTTTAATCTTATCATAGCTCTGTTTTTGAATTCTCCTCTCGAAAACTTCTGAAACTGGATATGCACATATTCATCATTTATTCCTTCAAAGACTTTTTTAATAAACGATTCCATTACAAAGAAAATATTTTTTTGCATTTATAAACATTACTTTTTGTTTTTTTCCCATTCTTTTGAGTCACTCCTTTATATTGATGAAACTCAGCAAATTTTATAAACAACCATCGTTATGAAATATCATGAAAGATAAAGATTCCTTTAAAGATTTTATAAATTATGTCCTCATAATAGTACTTTTTATATTAGCAGGTTTAGTAATATATCCTGTGCTTTATGCAATAATCTATGGCATATTGATAGCTTATATCTTTTTTCCTGTCCATAAATATTTAAGAAAAAAAATGAAAAGCGAATTCTGGTCAGCTCTTATAGTCTGTCTAGGATTGATAATAATTATAATAGCAGCAATAATTTTGATATTTGGATTGGTCTTCAATCAGATAGTGAATTTATATCTGTTCCTTCAGAAGATAGATATAGTGGATATATTAAGAAAGACCCTTCCGACTTTCTTGACTTCTTCCGGAATATCAGAAAATGTCATAGGATCCCTTAACACTTATGTATCCGGTCTTATAGCAAATTCTTTACGTACTTTCACAAAAATAATCTCTGATTTGCCAAATATTATTATCCAGTTAGCAGTAGTCATATTCACTTTCTTTTTTGCTTTAAAAGATGGTGAAAAGACAATAGAGTATTTCAAGTCTGTTTCTCCTGTAAAAAAAGAGACAGAAGATAAGGTTTTTAAACAATTCAAAGAAGTGACAAATTCAGTCTTGATTGGCCAGATATTTGTTGGAATAATCCAAGGTATTGTAGCAGGCATAGGATATTTTATATTTGGAGTTCCAAATGCAACTCTTCTTACATTTATAACAATTGTAACTGCAATGATTCCAGTTGTTGGAGCTTGGTTAGTATGGGTTCCAGTAGATATTTATTTATTTGCATCAGGAAATACAGCAGCAGGAGTAGGGCTTTTGATTTATGGGGTTGTACTTGTTAGCTGGATAGATAATCTAGTAAGGACTATTATTATATCTAGGAAAACAGAAATAAATCTATGGGTAGTATTGATAGGGATGTTAGGCGGATTGATTTTCTTTGGTTTTATTGGTTTTTTAATTGGGCCTCTAATCCTAGCTTATGTTTTATTAGTTATAGAGATATATAGAAAAAATACAGATGGAGAATCTAATAATCTAATTTTTAAAAAATCTGAATAATGGAACTAAAGATAAAAAAATTGAGGTTATATGCAGGAAAACCCGTATGTATGATTCATGAAGATACAGCTAAAAGCATGAGTCTTCATGTAGGCAACAGGGTCTCAATAAAGAAGAACAAAAAAGAACTGATTTCTGTTGTAGATACTGTCCAGGGTATTATAAGAAGAAATGAAATAGGTGTTTCTGAAGAGATATTATTGTTTTTAAGTGTAAAAGATAAGGATTTTGTAAACGTGACACTTTCAGAAAGGCCTCATAGTATAGAATTAATAAAAAAGAAATTGAATGGCTCTAAACTCACTAGACAAGAGATTAGAGAGATCATTTTTAATATAGCAAATAATTCTTTGACAGAAGTTGAAGTAGCTTTTTTTATAACAGCGGTATATGTAAAGGATATGGATATTGATGAGACTACTTATCTTATTGAAGCAATGGTTGATAGTGGAAATAAGATAAATCTTCCAGGTAAAATAGTGGATAAACATTCTATTGGAGGTGTTGCAGGAAACAGGACAACTCCTATTATAGTATCAATATGTGCTGCAGCTGGATTAATAATGCCAAAGACCTCTTCAAGAGCTATAACAAGTGCAGCAGGAACAGCAGATTCAATCGAGACAATGGCAAAAGTAGATTTTTCAATCCCGGATATTGAGAAAATAATAAAAAAGACCAATGCTTGTTTTGTATGGGGGGGAGCACTAGGTCTAGCTCCTGTAGATGATAAAATAATAAAAATAGAAAAAATAGCAAATATTGACTCTACACCGCAGTTATTAGCAAGCATTTTATCAAAAAAAATATCAGTAGGAAGTAAATATATTCTTATTGATATTCCATGTGGAAATTCTGCAAAAGTTTCAAATAATGAAGCAAAAGAACTTGCAAAAAAATTTCTTTTATTAGGAAAGAAGTTTGGTCTGAAAATAGAGGTAATTAAAACAGATGGTTCTGAACCTATTGGTAATGGTATTGGTCCTGCATTAGAAATGAAAGATGTGATTTCAGTATTATCAAGAGATAAGTCTTGTCCTAAAGACTTAGAAGAAAAATCTCTTGGATTAGCAGGAAAGATTTTAGAACTTGCAGAAGTTGTTAATAAAGGTTCTGGGAAAAAGCTAGCAATAGAGATCTTAGAGTCAAAAAAAGCATATAAGAAATTTGAAGAAATATTGCATGCTCAAAAAGGAAAGATTATTGCTCTTCCATATGCAAAATTTTCAAAAGATATCTATGCAAAAAAAGATTTAATAATAAAACACATAGATAACAAGATAGCTAATCAATTAGCAAGGATAGCCGGATGTCCTGAAGATAAGTTTGCAGGTGTTTATTTGCATAAAAAGAAAGGGGATAGAGTAAAAAAACAAGATAAATTATTTACAATATATTCTGAATCCAAAGAAAAATTAGAGCATGCGAATAGATATTGCAATCTTTGGATAAAGAAGATGGTAATTTGATTGCTTGATGTATAAAATTCTAAGTTCTTAATACAATATATTATGAATAGAATCTAGATATCTTATATGTTCTTTTTTTAATCTCTGTATAGAACTTTTATTGTCTTTTGTTTCATGGATTATCTCTGTTATTCTCTGTCCACCTAAGATTTGAGGCAGAATAACATAATCAGCTCCAGCCCTATACAAACTTAATGCTTCACTTATTCTTTCAGAAACAACAAATATGATTGTTTTCTGATTCAATCTTCTTGCTCTTCTTATAAAGAACAGGTTATCATCATAATCAGGTATAGTTGAGATTATTACTTCTGCTTTTTTAATCTCAAGTTTATTGAAAACTTCATCATTTATAAAATCTCCATATATGCATGGAACTTTTTTCATCATCAAAGGTTTTATAATATCTGGATTGAAATCAACAATAAACAAGTCTTTTTTTCTATCTTTGAATTCTTTTAAAAACAGGCTTCCCATCCTATGGCAACCAATGAGGATTATCTTCTTTCCATCTTCTCCATGATATTCTAATTCTTCATTTTTTGTATGGTACTTATTAAATATATTAAGGGGCCAGTCGAAATATTTTGTTAATTTTTTTTCATAACGAATAAGATATATTGTTATTGACATAGAAAGTATAGTCAATAAAATAAGAGTGCTGAAAAGCCCTTCACTAATATATCCTGCACTAAACCCTATTGTGACTATAATAAATGAAAATTCACTTGTCTGCGCTAATGCATTTCCTGTTAGAAATGAAGTCCTTTTTTTATAACCAAGGAATCTTACAATGAACATTGTTACTATAGGTTTTATTATCAAGACTAGGAATAATAATACAAAGAACAATAATAAGAAATCTTTGGATATCATCCTTAATTGCATTCCTAATGAAACAAAAAATATGACTGCAAAAAATTCTCTTAAAGGGCCTACTTTTCCTTGGATTTCAGTCTTGTATTCTGAATTAGCAAGCGAAACTCCTGCAAAAAAAGCTCCAATAATCAAGGAGAAACCAGCTGCAAAAGATCCTATGACAAACAAGAAAAGAAAAGATATAGATACTAGTAATAAAAGGTCATGATTCTTTGCAGCATTCTTGAATATTGGATTGAAAATTTTTGATAATAATAATGCAGATGCTGCAAAGATACCTGCTTTTACCAGGACCAGCAGGATATTCATAATAGATAAGTCACTTGAGAGTATTGTTAAAGCAATTATAGCAGCTATATCTTGAACTAACAGTATTCCAATGATTATTCTTCCATGTAAGCTATTGATTTCTCTTTTATCAGCTAAAATCTTGACAACAATCATAGTAGAAGAAAAAGCAACAACAAGCCCAATATATATAGGAGACTGATTAGAATATCCTAAAGACAAGGATACAAGATAAGCTATTATAAAAAGGATTATCACTTGAATAAACCCTCCTATAAACACTGTTTTTCCAACTTCTTTTAGTTTTTTGAATTTTATTTCAACTCCAGAAGTGAAAATCAAAAAAGCAACTCCTATCTCAGATAAAGAACGTATAAAACTCTCATTTTTTATTAATCCTAAAAATACAGGGCCTATTAATATGCCGGTTAATATATATGCAGGTATCAACGGTTGTTTAAAAATCCTGACTAAAAGTGCTAAGAAAGTTGCAACAATAAGCACAATACCTATTTCTAATAAGAAATAAGTCTCATTAGGTATATTTACTGCAAATCCTTGTAAAAAATTTATCATAATATCCTCTTTTATTTTTAATAATATGACCTTGAAGAACTATAAAAAGATTTCTAAGCACTGGAACACAAGAAATCTTATAAAGATTTGAATCTATTCTTTCTTATGCATCAAAAAGAAGACCATATCCAACAATTAGCAGGTTATTTTAAAAAAAACCTTTCAAAGGGTTATACTCCTGATTCATTAAAGTTTTCATTGATGAACCAGGGTTATTCACGGATATCTATTGATAAATCCCTTGAATTAGCTAATGAGCAACTTGCAAAAATAGCCCCAATATTAAAAGAAAAGCCCCAGATAACCTACAGGATATACCCTGAGATACATGAAAAAGAAGACATAGGTTTTTTTAAGAAAATATTAAAGAGATTTTTTAAGAACCTTTAGTTCCAGCAAGCTCTGGCCCCTCTTTCTTCATCTAATATCTTATAACAAGGTACATATCTCTCTTGCTCAGGTATATTGAGTTTTCCATCATCTTTGGCTTGCTCTGGTTCATCATAACATTCATCATCAACAATAATATTTCCACACCTATCAGTGATTTTTTTCCTGCAATGCTTCTTTGTTTGTTCAGGAACATAGTTTCTTCCATTGTCCTTTTCTTGATCAAGTTCATCATAACATGGAACTTTAATTTCTTTATTTATTTCTTGACATTCATTTTTAATATTAATTTCACAATCGCTCCTTACTTGCGAAACTGTATAGCAATCAGGAGAGTCATAAGAATCACTATCATATGAATCAACTATTTCTTTTTCTTTCAACTCTTTTATCAATTCAGCTTGTTTTTCTTTAATGTCTATTGCAGCTTCTTTATCAGGATTATTTATTTTTAATCCATAATAATCAATGCCTCTTATATTGACAGTCTCATATTGTTCTTCCATATCCCTGTCATGGCTAGCTGAAACTGCAATTATGCCTATTATTAAAGTGATTGCAATTACTGTTGCTATAAGGGCTCTTTTTATCATATTATGTAAATCTAATACCCCTTTTTAAAAATTGTGAGTTTTAGATATATATTACTTTAAATAATCTTTTTTTATGTCGAGAATTGAAAACTTCATGATTTATCATGTGGTCGTAGCAAATGTTACAGTTTTCAATTCTCGAGCACAAGAAAATTGTCTTATGCAATTTTCTGTGCAGAAAATCTTTCTGAAAAGATTTTCTTGCATCCTAAAAACAAGTGCCTATCACAAACCCACCCATTTATGTGTGGGTAGCACATTGTTTTTTTTATCTATCTATTGATAGTGAAAATCAAGAAGAAAGTTTAAATACACTTTATATTAATGAATATAAAGATGGAAATAATATCTATCATTATTTTAATAATATTCGCATTAGCATTCATAATACTTCTTTTATCCTTAAAAATAATAAATCAATATGAAAGAGGAGTAAAATTCACATTAGGAAAATATACAGGAATAATGGAGCCAGGATTAAGGATAGTAATTCCTATATTTCAGAGATTTGACAGAGTAGACATGCGTCAAGCAACAATAGAGCTTCCACCTCAGGAAGTCATAACAAAAGACCAGGTTAGTCTGAGGATAGATGGGGTTGTATTTTATAAAGTAAAGGATCCAGAAAAAGTAATATTGAATGTTGAAAACCTAAAAAGCCAAGTAGAAGCAAAAGCATCGTCTGAACTAAAAGAGATAATAGGAAACAAATCCATGAAAGAAAGTTTAAGTGACCGTGAAGATATTGCAAAAAAGTTAATGAATATGTTGAACAAAGCAATTGATGATATGGATTCAAAAGATAAGAAAGAATGGGGTATTGAAATAAAAGCTATCCAGATAAATAATATAGAGCTTCCAAAGGAATTGATAAGGGCCATGAGTAAACAAGCAGAAGCTGAAAGAGAGAAAGAAGCAAGACTTACAAAGGCTCAAGGAGAATATGAAGCATCAAAAAGGTTTGGAGATGCTTCAAAAATATACCATAATAATCCTGAAGCTTTAAGATTAAGGGAACTCCAGACTTATCAAGAGATTGGAACAGAGCATAATACCTTGATGATGGTAATACCTACTTCAATGGCTAATCATGATGGTACATGGGTCTTGCCTATTGGCCACAATGAACTTTCAAAAAACAAGAAAAAAAATATTTAATGTTTTACACTTGGTCTGCTTTTAATAAAATCCATCTAGCCCAGAACTTGGAGCTATTGTTTCCGTCCAATATCTCAATGGACCCTTCAAATATCAATCTATCTTTTTTAATATTAAATTCTCCAAGAATATAATCAATTTCAAAATAGTCTTCAGGATTCTCAATTATAGTGCAATAGATTAATTCGAATTCTTTTCCAAAGGATTCATCAGGAATTCCATCCTTATCTCTATCTAAATATTTTAAAAGCCAAGACTGGTACCATTCATCTGCACTGCTAGTTAATTTAAGGTTTATTTTTTCATTATTTTTCTCAAAAAATTCCCTTACTTCAGGTGTAATTTTCACATGTGTGAGAAATGGTCCGTATCTTAATTCATCAATTTTTTGCATATTTTTACCTATAATCTTACTAAAGATAAGTAGGTTTTTAATTATTATGATTCTATGCAAATACTTTTAAACTTCTATGTTTTCATAATACGATAAAAAGGTGCTATGATGAAGGAAAAGATTTATTTATTATTGATTATAATTTCATTTTTTTCTTTTATAACAATTTATGAGCTAAATAACACGACAGCACTTACTTTTTTTACTAATTTTAATGAGTTTTTAAGCGCATTGATTAATCATGTCTCTGATTATAGGATAACTTATATTAGTAATAAGATAGGGCTTTCTATGGATGACCAGTTCGGTCAAGAGACTCTCGGAAACTTGTCCATCAATCTCAATAATTCTTCTGGAAACTTAGGTTTTTCACTTGATTTTAAATTACCAACTAGCAATTTAAAAAGTATTAGATATAATATAAAATTAAATGATGATTATAATATAACTAATTTCATTGATCCTGATTTTTACTATAATAAGACTATAAAACAATTATTAGTTGATTTACTGAACAGGAATATAAGAATTTCTTTAGTTGGTGAAAAAAGCAATGTTACTATTTCAAAAGGTGAGGGATATACTTCTGATAATCCTAAATATAAAATAGAATATGTAAGAAATACAAATGATAGCCTAGAGCCTGTTTTAGGAAATTATAATATACAAAGCACCAATGATACAAATAATACCAATACAAATATAACTCCTGTAAATCAGGGTAATAATCAAAATACAGTTAATAACAATTCTCAAAATACTACTTCAATAATATTCAGTAATAATACAATAAATAATACGCAAATAGTGTTTAAGATATTGAATCCTAATCCATCCAATTACAGGATAAATCTTAAGACAGGAGAATTAAAAGAATTTTCAATAGATAATGAGGATTACGATACTATAAAATGGTATGTTGATAATAAAATAATAAATAAAGTTTCAAATAAATATGGATTTAAATCTGTAAAAAAAGGTGAATTTGATTTGAAAGTTGAAATAAAAAAATCAACTGTAACTAAATCTAATTCCTGGATTATCACAGTTAAAGAACCTGAAAAGAAAAAATCCTCTAAAATATATCTTTATATTATAATTTTTATTATCCTGATTTTATTGGTAATTATAAGTATTATTTTAATAAAAAGAAAATCCCAAACAGGTTTACCTGAAGAGAATAAGCCTTTCGTTTAAAAAAATTAAAATAGAAAAAATAATAATCAAAAAGATTGCTGAATAAATCATATAATTCTCTAAATCTTTTTTATTTTTTTCTTTGATTATATATGCATTTATCCAAACACCAACACCTATATTTTTATCTTTAATATAATAATATAATGCTCCTTGATAATCTCCAGGTTCTTTAAAACTTAAGCATATGGATTGATTGATATTTCCAGGGCTAGATATTTGCTTTTGAAACTTTTCTTTTATTTCAAAAGACTCTGAAATACTCTTATAGTTTATTATGTTTCTGTCTTGAAATAAATTTCTAGACCATCTTAATTTACCTTCTAGTATAGTTTCTTTATCAGTATATATTGAATAATTTTTACATATATCATTATTGGCTTTTCCAATAAACCTCAATTCAGAAGGATTGATATTGATTTCTAGACTAAGAATATATTTTGTTTCTATAATTAAGAAAAAAATAATAAGGAATGTTTTAATACTCATTTCAGTATTCCATTGCAATAAAAACGAGTTCAGTCCTATAATCAATAAGGTCTTCTCTTATTGTTCCATCAAAACCAGACATATTCAATGACATGTAACAATATTCAGACCTTGCTCTTTTTCCAGTTGCAGGCTTATCTATATATAGGTTGTAATCTCCTATTCTATAAAAAATATTCATACTTAAATTTGATGAACCCATCCTTGTTCTAAAAAATAAATTTTTGAATATCTCATCTTCATCTTTTAATACCGGAGTAACAGTTATAGGAACAGTTCCTGTATTATTTATTGATATCTTTTTTTCATCAGAATATGGATCCTCTTTTGTAACATTTCCTAAAAAAACATAATCAGGTATTTCTATTGAAACACCTTCATTACTTCCTTCACCAAAACCAAGTATATTTGCTCCAACAATCATGCTGGAATTGCTAGTCATTTGAGAAATTACATATTTTGGCATGATTGTCAATACAAGAATCATAAGAAAAAATATTAATACAATATCTCTTTTATAAGATATATTTTTCATAATATATTATAAAATATGTATTTTAAATATTTTTTGGTTTTGATAAAATTGGATTAAAATGAAATTCTGTTACTAGTTCACGAGCCTAAATGTAAATGTCAAGTTCTCAAAGGTGAATATGCACTATAGTATATAATTTAAAAATCTATCTATAAAGTCCCCCTAAAACTGGACAAAGTGTCCGAACGCCGCTGCTCGACTCGTGATAAAAGTGTCTCAGTTAGACTTATTATTGTTCATCTTTATGGTATATTTCTAAAAATTCAATGGTATTTGTGTCATAATTATATTTGTAAGATAGCCTGAAAGGATTAATATAAACTTCTCTTGTTCCTTTTCTACTATACATCATAGGTTTTCCTATTTCAGGATTTTGAATAATCTTCTCGATTTGTTTTTTTAATTGCTCTCTAAAAGCATTATCTTTTGTTTTTTTAATATTCCTTTGAAAATTTTTATCAAAAATTATTTTAATCATTTTCAAACATCTTTTTATGATAATTTCTAAATACCTTACAGACTATTCACCATTTTTTCATCTCTTCTCTAAACTTATTTTCATCCATTTCTATAAATTCTCCTCTTTCATGTCTTTTATATGCTTCTTCAGTCCGTCTTGCAAATTCCAAATCATCTTCAACATTTTTGCTGAACTTATCAGCTTTTTTCAAGATTATTTGACCATTATTTTTCATTATAACCATTTTATCTCCTTCTTTTAAGTCTCCTCTCATTTCTTGAGGTATAACTACTTGTCCTTTAGAACTCATTCTTGTTATTGCAATTTCTTCCATATTTATTACCTTCCAATACATAGTAAGATTAGTCTTACTGATATATAAATGTTTGTATTTTAAAACTTTAGCAAGAATTTTAGACAATGTTGAGTCCTAATATTATTTCGCGTTCTTAATTCATACCATTTATTTTGTTCATCCATTTTCAACAAACCTCCAAAATACTCCCAATATAGATTCAGGTCTTCTTTTTCTTATAAAAGCTTCGTTGGGTGTTTCTGCCCATTCTAGATTTAATGCTCCGTGCAATCGGTTATTGTACCAATTAATCCACTCCTTTAATGACTTAAATTTCCATCTGTGTCTATTATATTCTTGCCATAATCTTTCAAGCTTTCCATTTGTTTGAGGGTTTCTTACCCTCGATGGAACATATTGTATTCCTTTCTTTATCAAGAATCTTTCAAACTTTGATTTTGAATCTTTATTATAATTCTTTTTACCAGAACAGAATTCAGGTCCTCTGTCAGTATTTACTTGAAAGATTATTACATTGTGTTTCTTGGCCTCTTTAATTGCTAATTTCAAGGATTCAATAGAAATATCATTGTTGACTGCTCTCTTTGATTCAATCCCAGATAAGACTTTTCTTGATGCATCATCCAACTATAATATGCAATAAGGATGATCTTCACTTGTTCTATGACAATCTGCATGAATCAAGCTTCCAGAATGATGCCTTTCATATCTGCATCTTTTTCTCTGTTTCTGTAATTTTGGATTTGGAATAACCCATCCCCTCTCTTTCATGTAACTATATAACTTATTTTTTGGAACAGGGATTCCCCTGTTCTTTAATTCATAATATAATAATCTTTGACTTAATTTAGTATCTTCAAAAGCTATGTTAATAGCATTCTTTTGCTCATCGGTAATCTGTGTTTTAGGTCTTCTTGATTTAGTTAGAGCTGGCATAATATTGGTAAGTTTATATCTTTTAATTATTTGCTGAACTCTTCTTTTAGAAACATTCATAGCTTCAGCAATATCTTCATTAGGCATTCTTTTTTTGCTTTTCCTAATAATCCACTTCATCTTTGTATTTGTAAGCTTAGTCATTCCAAGCTTAGAAAGATGCTCCAAACTAAAACCTAACTCAAAACGAAATAATTTCCGGACACTACATATCAGGAGAAGGCAACAATAGAAGAATTTATAGTCAATATATTCTATAAATAATTATGATAGATATGGATAAATTTGGCAATAAAATATTTTATTCAAAATTTCAGATTCTACTTAAACAGGGAAATATTTTATTGAATCTAGGTTATTTTGAAAGAAAGAATAAACCTAATCTATTCTTCAAACATATCCCAGAAGGTTGGTTTAATGCGGATATGAGGGGAACAGCAGAAGTTCCAATATGGGAAGATACAGACCCTTTGTTCTATTGGAAATTTGATGATAATGTTCCTTTCTGGAAAAGAAGAAGACTAATTGAAGAAGAATTTCATAAATTAAACTTTAGCAAGAAATCCGTTCCCCTTTTAAGGGGCGGATGAATTGCGTCGTATTTCTCGCTAAATATATATTTCTCGATTGATTATGATATTGGGCTTGATTTTAGCCCAATGTATTTTCACAAATATAGTTGGAACTA